>JBHEOZ010000067.1:0-8806 GCA_046260555.1 Desulfurivibrionaceae bacterium | reverse complement strand
CCCCCTGATGGAGCGGTTTGAAGCGCCATTGCCCCTCTTCCCGCCAGATGGTGCCCTCGCCCAGGCCGACGGTCTTGCCGGAGGCGTGGCAATCGGCGCAGCTCCGGCCGCCGGCTTGGGTGGTATGGGGGTTCAAGGCGGCCATGGTCAGCGAATTGAACTGTTTTTCCGGTTCGCCCTGTTCGTCGATCAGGGTGACGATATCCTGGCAGCCCGGGGTAACGATTACCACCTCATCGGCCCAGACGGCCAGCATCGGTTTCTCGTAGCGCAGGTATGAGCGCCCCTCTTCCCACCAGCCCTTGGTCTCTTCAAGACTCAATTTGTCGAGATGGGTCTCGGTGTCATCCCGCTTGACGTGGCAGCCGTAGCACTGGGGCACCCAGCTGGAGTGGCAGGATTCGCAGCTCAGCCGGTTGTGGCCCGGGTAGTCGCAGGCGCCTTGTTTGGGTAGGTGCAGGGGGTGGCTTTTATCGTCAAGCTTGGAGATCAGGACCGGCCGGCCGTCCCGCTCTTCGATATTGTTCAACTGCCGGTCCTTTCGGGTCGTGCCGGGGTTCGCGCTGTGACAGGTGGTGCAGCCGATCTCCAGCTGATCTTCGTAGTGGGCGTAGTTGTTGCCGTCGCCCATGATCTCTTCCCTGGTGTGGCAGTCGATACAGGCCATGCCTTTCCGATGGTGGATGTCGTCGTCCAGTTCGAGATAGAAGCGGTTGCCCGGCAGGCGCTTGTCCGAGAGGCCTCCCTTGCTGTATGGGGTGCCGTAGCCCTCCGCCTCGTAGATCCCCTGATAGGAAGTGCCGACCCGGCCGCTACGGTTGTGGCAGCGCACGCAGTTTTCCACCGGCACTTTCTTGATGATCAGGGGGTGGACCTTTTCGGGATCTTCCCCGGGAAGGGGGGTGCCTTCGATGTAGTGGCAGGCCGAACAGCCACCGCCCTTTTCGTTGAAAAACTCCGGGGCGCCGGGCAGGTCGTTTTTCTGTTTCCAGAGATGGCAGGTGGCGCAGAGTTTCCGGTAATAGTCCAGGGCGAGGGAGGTCTCGCCACTCTTGATCAGCTGTTCGACCGAGTAATCGCCGTTCTGATCCTCCGCTTCCCCCCAGTAGTAGAGCAGGGTCGCCAGGATGCCCCGGTTGGTGGCCATCAGGGAGTTTTCACCTTGGGGACGTCGATTGCGTGGCACCCCTCGATGCCGCAGGTTTGCTCGACTAGCCGCAAGTCGCCCGGGTTCCTGACGATGCCGGCATGGCCGTTTTTCTTGTCAATGGCCAGCGGGTCGCCGAGATGGCAGACCGCGCAGCCGACTACCTTGGTGTCGTGGGCGGCATCCAGCCTTTCTGACTGGTGGCAGGAGAGACACATGTCGATGCGTCCGTCGGTAAGCTGGTAAAGGCGGGGCGGGCGTTCGGTGAAATTTTCGCGGATCACCAGGCTGAAGACCACGAGCAGGACGAGAAGCAGGGTAAGGCGGGACGACATCAGGCCCACTCCAGGTAATTTTCGGCGGTCGGGTAGCGGCGTCCGTAGCCGAAGGCTTTGCTGGTGACTTTTAAACCCTGGGGAGCCTGTTTACGCTTGTACTCGCTGTTTTTGATCCGCCGGACCACGTCCTTGACCGTGTCCGGATCATAACCCATTTTGATGATTTCGGCGACGCTGCGGTCCTCCTCCAGCCAGGCGCATAAGATCGGATCGAGAATCTCGTAGGGAGGCAGGTCGTCCTGATCGGTCTGGTCCGGGGCCAGTTCGGCACTGGGAGGTTTCTCTATGGAGCTGGTCGGGATCATGACCTTGTCACGATTGAGATGACGGGCCAGCTTGTAAACCATCAGCTTGGGAACGTCGGCGATTACCGCCAGACCGCCGCTCATGTCCCCGTACAGGGTGCAGTAACCGACGGCCATTTCCGACTTGTTGCCGGTCGAGAGGAGCATTGCCCCGAACTCGTTTGAGATCGCCATCAGGATCGAGCCCCGGATCCGGGCCTGGAGGTTCTGTTCGGTAATGCCGTGATCCAGTTCGCCCATCACCGGTTTCAGGCTCTTCAGCTGGGCCTGGAAGATGTAAGTGATGGGGATGACCTTAATCTCGATGTCCAGGTTGGCGGCGAGCTCCCGAGCATCGGCGATGCTCTCCTCCGAGCTGTATGGCGAAGGCATCGATACCCCCATTACATTTTCCCTGCCCAGGGCGGCACAGGCAATGGCCGCGACCAGAGCCGAGTCGACTCCTCCGGAAAGACCGATGACGCATTTCTTGAATCCGCATTTCCGGAGGTAATCCCTGGTCCCCATGACCAGAGCCTCGAAGAGCTCGGGCAGCTCATCCGTTTTTTCGAGGGGGAGAGCTTCTTCGGCCGGTTCCCGGAGTCGGTCGGAATCGACCACTAACATCTCTTCCTTGAATCGGCCGGCGCTAGATGCCAGCTCCCCGCGGCTGTTGACGGCCAGGCAGCCGCCGTCGAACAACAGGCAGTCCTGGCCCCCGACCTGATTGGCATAGAGGAGGGGAGTCCGGTATTTGCGGCTTATCCCCGAAAAAATCCGGTTCTTCAGTTCCGCCTTGCCGAGCCGGAAGGGCGAGGCGGCCAGGTTAACGATCAGGTCGGCTTTCCCGTCCGATAAACTCATCGCATCGTTGATCGGGTCGGTGGCATAGATCTGTCGGTCGGAATTATCCTTGTCGTTCCAGATGTCCTCGCAGATTGTCAGGATTATCTTGAGGCCCCGGTAATTGACGTTGGAGGTCTCCGGGGTTCCGGGTTCAAAGTATCTGGCCTCATCGAAGACATCGTATGAAGGGAGCAGCTGTTTGTGGGTGACGGCCAGGATTTTTCCGTCTTCGAATAGAATGCAGCTGTTGTGGAGATTCTTGCCGGTCGCGGCTTTGTTCGCGGTAAAGGCCCCGAGGATCACCCCGATGCCGGAAATCTTTTTGATCAGACGGTCAAGGGCGAGCTGGTGCTCTTCGATAAACGAATGACGTTCGAGCAGATCCTGGGGCGGGTAGCCGCTTACCGCCATTTCCGGAAAAACCACGAGCTCGCAGCCGCTCTCCCGGGCCTTGGTCGCCCACAGGATGATTTTTTCGCAGTTAGTGGAGAAGCTGCCGATCAGTGGATTTATTTGGATTAAGGCGATCTTCATGCAGGTAGTTTATAGCATAGTCCCGGGAAAAATTGAGGAAAAATTAAGGAGTAAGCCGCTTTTTCGTGATCGGCAGCCTGGAGCCGGAAACCCTGACTTGGACCCGGGATGATGTTTTTCCTTGCCTGAACCGTCATCTCTGGCTAATTTCGTTAATGGCGCTTTAATTAGGACAGTTACATACAGGCGGGCCAGACCTCAAGCCCGATTTCAACCAAAGCCGGGAAAAAAATCAATGCAGAAATATTTTGTCCTCGACACCAATGTCCTGCTCCATAATGCCGATTCGATCAGCTCTTTCTCCGACAATGTGGTGGTGTTGCCGATGTCGGTCATTGAAGAGCTCGATCGCTTCAAATCCCATAACAACGAACTGGCCAGGAACGCCAGGCAGGTGATCAGGCAGCTTGATCATTTACGGGAAAAAGGCCATCTGGGCCGCGGCGTCGAGATGGACAACGGCGGCACCCTGATGATCTATCACGAGCGGAACCTCGCCGACCACGGCCTTGACATGCGGGTTGCCGACAATCGCATCCTGGGCGTGGCCTATACCCTGTTTGAGCAGGAAAAGAAGGTTATTTTTGTCTCCAAGGACATTAACGCCCGTCTCAAGGCCGATGCCCTTGGAATCGAGGTGATGGATTTCGAAAAACAGAAGGTCAATTTTGACGAACTCTTTTCCGGCCACTGCCAGCTCAAGGTACCGGGAGCCCTGGTCGACGAGTTCTATACGAACAAGAAACTGACGATTGACGGATGTGCGGCGGTGCCGAACGAGTTTGTCCTGCTGATCGACGAAGGGGACGAAAAGCACACCGCCCTGGCCCGCTCCACCAACGGCGGCGACCTGGTACCTCTGCTTCCCGATTATAACGAGGCTTTCGGCTTGAAACCACGCAACAAGGAACAGCGGATGGCCCTTGAACTGCTGCTCGATCCCGATGTGCTGCTGGTGACCATGGTCGGTCAGGCTGGTACCGGCAAGACCCTGCTCGCCCTGGCCGCGGCCATGGAGACCACCGTCCATTTCAACCGTTATGAGCGGATTCTGGTCTCAAGACCGGTAATTCCGATGGGCAAGGATCTGGGTTACATGCCCGGCGACAAGGATGAGAAACTTTTCCACTGGATGCAGCCGATTTTCGACAATCTCACCTTCCTGATGAGCGCCCAGGGCCGCCAATCCGGTGAAAAGCACGCGGAGAGCGTCAAGCAGAAGGTCGACAAGCTTTTACAGGATAATATCATCGAGCTGGAGGCCCTTACCTATATCCGGGGCCGGTCGATTCCCAACCAGTATGTGATCGTGGATGAAGCCCAGAACCTCACCCCCCATGAAATCAAGACCATCGTCAGCCGGGCTGGGGAGGGCACCAAGGTCGTTTTGACCGGCGATCCCGAGCAGATCGACAACCCCTATCTCGACTCCAGCAGTAACGGCCTCTCTTATGCGGTTGAGAGGATGAAGGGCCAGCCCCTCCACGGCCATATTACCCTGCGGAAAAGCGAACGGAGCAATCTGGCCGGGGCGGCGGCCGAATTTCTCTAGGCCCGAAAGGGTATTTTTGACCGTTTGGCGAATTTGCCTTTGTCATGTCGGAATAATTGGCTATAATGCCGATTTTATAATTTTTTTCGCATTCACCTAATCGGGAGAAACAGGATGGATTTTGAAGCAAAATGGATAGCCTGGGAAACCACCAGGCGTTGCAATTTGAAATGCGTGCACTGTCGCTCTTCCTCTGAGCTGGAGGCCAAGGGCCATCCGGATTTTTCCTTAGAGGAAGCCAAAAGGGTGATCGACGACATCGCCTCATACGCCTCACCGGTGGTGGTCTTATCCGGCGGCGAGCCTCTGCTTCGCGAGGATATCTTCGATATCGCCAAATACGGCGACAGCAAGGGGCTGCGGATGTGCCTGGCCACCAACGGCACCATGGTCACCGAGGAGATTGCCGAGCGGATCAAGGATGCCGACATCAAGATGGTTTCCATGAGTCTGGACGGCGCCTCAGCGGAGATCCACGACAACTTCCGCAACGTGCCCGGCGCCTTCGACGGCACGATCAACGCCATGAAGATCTTCCACGACAAGGGGATCAAGTTTCTGATCAACTCCTCCTTCACCAAGCGCAACCAGGACGAGATTCCGAAGATCTACAAACTCGCCAAAAAGATGGGGGCCACCGCCTGGTATATGTTCATGATCGTCCCCACCGGCCGCGGCGAGGAGATCATGAGCGAACTGATCTCCCCGGAGGATTACGAGGAACTGCTCAAGTGGCATTACGAGATGGAGAAGCAGGAGGACGAGCTCCTGGTCCGGCCGACCTGCGCCCCGAGCTATTACCGGGTGGTGCTGGAGCAGGCCAAGGAGCAGGGCGACGATTTCAAACGCCGCACCCTCAAGTTTTCCACCGGCGGCGCCAAGGGCTGCCTGGCCGGTCAGCTGATCTGCCTGATCGACGTAGACGGCGAAGTCCTGCCTTGCAGTTATTTCCCCAAATCGGCCGGCAATATCCGCGAGAAATCCTTCAAGGATATCTGGGAGAACTCCGAGCTGTTCAATGATCTGCGCGACTTCAAGAGCTACAAGGGCAAATGCGGGGCCTGCGAATACGTCGGAGTCTGCGGCGGCTGCCGGGCTCGGGCCTACGCGGTGAGCGGCGACTATATGGGTGAGGAGCCCTTCTGCAGTCATACCCCCTTTAAGCTGCGTGCGTCGTAATAATCCGATTTGTTGCGGCGGAGCGATTTTGGCTTAGCCATTAAGGCGATGCTTTTGGAATATATTTGAGCCGATAAAGTTGACGAATTCGCAAAAAGTCGCCAATGATTAGCGGAGCGCACTTCGACAAGCTCAGCACGAGCGTTAAATCAGTAAGTTAATTCACTCACCCTGAGCCTGTCGAAGGGTTTTCCGACTTTTTGCGAGACTATCAAAGTTGAAACTTTAAAGATAACGGAGAACCGATGAAAACAGAATTCCTCAAGGCCTGCAAGGGCGAGAAAACCGACTACACCCCGGTCTGGATCATGCGGCAGGCGGGGCGCTACCTGCCCCAGTACCACACGGTCCGCAGCAAGGGCACTTTTCTCGAATTGTGCAAGACGCCGGAACGGGCCGCCGAGGTTACCATTCAGCCGGTCGATTATCTCGGGGTCGACGCGGCCATTCTCTTCTCCGATATCCTGGTGCCCCTTGAGAAGATGGGCGCTCCCCTGGAATTCCAGGAGAAGCGGGGGCCGGTCTTTCCCTCCCCGATCCGCGACCAGGCCGCGGTCGACGCTCTCGGCATTCCCGATCCCGAAGAAGATCTCGGCTATGTGATGGATACCATCCGCATCCTCAGGAAGGAGCTGGCCGACAAGGTGCCGCTGATCGGTTTTTCCGGGGCGCCGTTCACCCTTGCCACCTACCTGATTGAGGGGGGCTCCTCGAAGAACTATTTCCAGACCAAGCGGATGATGTACGAAGCGCCGGCCCTCTACGGCAAGCTCCTCGACAAGATCACCGAATGCACCATCGTCTACCTGAAAGGCCAGGTCGCGGCCGGAGCCCAGGCCCTGCAGGTCTTCGATTCCTGGGCCGGGGTTCTGGCCCCCCGCGACTATGCCGAATTCGCTTTCCCTTACGTGAAAAGGATCATCACCGCCCTGAAGGAAGTGACCGACATCCCCCTGATCTATTTCGCCAATAACGGCGCCACCCTGCTTGACCAGACCATCGAATGCGGCGCCGACGTGCTCGGCTTCGACTGGCGGATCAACCTCGACGAGGTGGTCCGGCGGGTCGGGCAAAAGGTTTCGATCCAGGGCAATATGGACCCCATCGCCCTGTTCCTGCCCGACGACAAGCTGGCCGAGCGGGTCAAGAATGTCCTGGTTCAGGGTAGGGGCGCCCGGGGCCATATCTTCAATCTGGGCCATGGGATTATTCCCGAAACCTCGCCGGAGAAGGCCCGACTGGCCGTCGAGCTGGTCCACAGCATCAGCCGGGAGATGAGTTGAGATGATCCCGACGGTGGCGGAATGTTTCCAGCTGATGGACCGCTACCGGATGCTGGACAATATCAGGGAGCACTCCATCATCGTGGCCCGGGTCGCGGCGCTTTTGGCCGAAAACCTGGTCCGGACCGGGCTCGATATCTCGGTACCTCTCACGGTCTCGGCGGCACTGCTCCATGATATCGGTAAGACCGCCTGCCTGGATGATGACCGGGATCACGCCGCCCTGGGCCGGGAGATTTGCCTGGAGCACGGCTACGGCGAACTTGCCGAAATCGTCGGCGACCACGTTCATCTCCCGAACAGCCTGTTGCCGAAGATCAGCGAAAGCGAGCTGGTCTTTTACGCCGATAAAAGGGTGAACCACGAACAGGTGGTGAGCCTTGGCGAGCGCGAGGAGTATATCCTGGGCCGCTACGGCGATAACGACCCGGATCGCATCGCCGTCATCCGTGCCAACAGCCGCAAGTGGCGGGAGGCGGAAGAGATTATCTTCGCCTTTCTGCCCTTTGCCCCCGAAGAGGTTGCCGCCCTGATCGATCCCGATCCCGCCACCTGCGATATTCACCGGGAGTATATCCCCGAGAGTCTTGAACAGGTCGGCAACGGGCTCTCTTAGAAATTTAAGATAAAGTCGGATAAATTGGAAAACAACAATGATATCGGGGTGATCCTCCTCAACCTCGGCGGTCCCGAAAAACTCGAGGACGTCGAGCCTTTCCTGTTCAATCTCTTCTCCGACCGCAAGATCATTCGCCTGGGCCCCCGCTTCATGCAGAAGTTCATCGCCCGTCGCATCGCCAGGAAGCGGGCCCCGACCAGCAGGGAGTCCTATCGGCTGATCGGCGGCGGCTCGCCTCTGGCCAAAACCACCATGGCCCAGGGCGCCGCCCTGGAGAAGATGCTGGCCGATTCCGGCACCTTCCGGGTCGATATGGCGATGCGCTACTGGCCGCCTTATGCCGGGGAGACCTTGGCGAAGATGGCGGCGGCGGGGATCAGGCGGCTGGTCGGCCTGACCCTCTACCCCCATTACTCCATTGCCACCACCGGCTCTTCCGTGGACGATCTTCGGGAGGCGGCGGCCCGCTCCGGTGCCGGTTTCGAGCTGGCCCTGGTCGAGGCCTGGCCCGATCAGCCCGACTATATCGCCTCTCTGGCCAAAAATATCAAGGAGGGGCTGCAGCGGTTCGACGGGGAGCCGGTAGAGCTGGTCTACAGCGCCCACAGCCTGCCGAAGAAGTTTATCGATGAAGGCGATCCCTATCTGGACCATATGGCACGGACCATTCGGGCGGTCGAGGCCGCAACCGGGGTCAAGGGCCACCTCTGCTTCCAGAGCCGCAGCGGTCCGGTCGAGTGGCTGGCCCCCTCGACCCCGGAGATGATGGAGAAGCTGGCCGCCGGGGGGGCGAAAAATCTCTTGCTGGCGCCGATCAGCTTTGTTTCCGACCACGTCGAGACCTTGTATGAGATCGATATCCAGTACCGGCAGCTCGCCGAAGGGATGGGTCTGCGCCTGGAGCGGGTCGAATCGCTGAACGTCCAGGAGGACTTCATCCGGGGACTGCGGGAGCTGGTCCTCGATGCCTGCCGGCAAAAGGGCTGGCGGTGAGGCGTGAGGGGGTTAGGGGTGAGGAGTGAGG
>JBHEOZ010000066.1:3482-8827 GCA_046260555.1 Desulfurivibrionaceae bacterium | reverse complement strand
TTCCAGTCTGCCTCCTTCGGTCCTGGTCAGTGAGCTTGTTGAATATCTGACCGGCCGTTTCGAGGTGGGAAAAGAAAGAATCCTGACCAGCCATCCCTTGCAGCCTTTCAGTCCCGACTATTTCTCCAGCCCCGGCAAGCTTTTCAGCTATTCGGCGAGCAATTGCGCAGCGGCCCGCACCCTGGCCGAGCCCCGCCGGGAAAGGCTTCTGGTTGCCGAGCCCCTGCCGGCGCCGCCCGATGAGTTCCGGGAGGTGTCCCTCGACGAGCTGGTCCTGTTTTTTGCCAATCCGGCCCGCTATTTCTGCCGGAAGCGGCTGGGGGTTTATCCGGATGACGCGGACGCCGAACTGGCCGGCACTGAAAATTTCAACCTCGATTATCTGGATCGTTACCAGCTGGGCCAAATCATCCTGGATGAACGACTGGGGGAAGAGGCGGAACGGGATCACTTCGCGGTCGCCAGCCGGCAGGGGGTCATGCCCCACGGCAGTGTGGCCCGGGCCGCGTTCTGCCAGTTGTCCGCCGAGGTCGATGAGTTGATCGGCAGGCTCGGCATGGTCGGGAAAGGCGATTTTGAGCTGTTGCGCGGCGAGATCGAGATCGACTCTTATCTCCTCTCCGGCCAGCTGGAAACCTCGCCCGAATCAGGTCAGGTCATTTATCGTTATGCCAAATTGAAAGCCTCCGATCAAATCAGGGGCTGGCTGCGCCATCTCTACCTGAACCGCCTGGCCCCGACGGAGTGGTCCCGGACCACCCGGGTGATCGGGAAAGATCGATCCATCTCCTTTCAGCCCCTGGAAGGGGATGACGATTCGCTGGCTGAACTCCTCGCCCTTTATCGCCAGGGGCTGGCGGCGCCCTTGCGGTTTTTCCCGGAAACTTCCCTGGCCTTTGCCGAGGCGAAGAGAAAGGGGCTTGCCGATGGGGCGGCCCTTTTCAAGGCGGGCCGGGTATGGCGCGGTAATGATTTCGCAAGGGCGGAGGCGGATGACCGCTACTGCCGGCTCTGCTACAACGATCAGGATCCCCTGGATCGCGATTTTGCCGGGGTCGCCCTGGCTTTTTTTGAACCGCTGCTGGACGGGAGCGACTACTGATGGGCAGGGAGTTTTCCATATTGGCGGCGCCCTTGTCCGGGGTGATGCTGATCGATGCCGGGGCCGGGACCGGCAAGACCTACACCATCTCCTCGCTGGTGGTCAGGCTGCTTGTTGAAAAGGATTTCGCGATCAGCGAGATTCTGGTGGTCACCTTCACCGAGGCGGCGGCGGCCGACCTCAAGACCAGGGTCAGGGCCAGGCTTATCGCCGCGATCGCTGCTTTTACCGGAGAGGACGGCGACGATGCTTTTCTGCGCGAACTCTCGACCAGAGTGACGGAGCGGGCGGCGGCCGCCCGGCGGCTGACCGCGGCCCTGCGTAACTTTGATGAGGCGGCGATCTTTACGATCCATGGTTTCTGCCGGCGGGTTTTAAGTGAGCACAGTCTGGAAAGCGCGGTGTTTTTCGATTCGGAACTTATCGTCGACCAGCATGATCTCCTCAAGGAGATTGCCGAGGATTTCTTCAGGAAAAATCTTTATAACGCTCCGGCTTTGGTTGCCTCCCGCTTTTTCAAGGAGTTTATCCCTGCCAACCTGCTTAAAAAGGCGGGCAACATTCATGCCCGGGAAGAGATCCGGATCATTCCCGAGCTTGACGGCAAGCAATGTCTGGAGGAGCTGGCAACATTCGAGCCCGAGTACCGCCGGCTTTTTCAAGAGCTTGGCGACCTTTGGACCGTCAAACGGCAAGTGGTCGCGGAGCTTCTGAACAGCGAGGCGCTCAATAAAAAGAAATATCCGCCCAAATCGGTTTCCGGTTGGCTGGCCGAGATGGACGGCCTGACTTCGCGGCCCGAGCCGCCGGTTCATCTGTTTAAGCACTTCAATAAATTCACCTCCTCGGCTCTGGCCGCTTCCGGCAAGGGTGGTCAGACCCCGCCTGGCGATGAATTCTTCGAGTGCTGCGAAAACTTTAATGACGCCCAGCAGAAACTTGGCGCCGTCCTCGATGATTACGGCAAATATCTAGAAGGGAAGTTTTATCGTTTCATGCGAAGCGAGCTTAAGGTCCGCAAGGAGGCCGCGGGTACGCACGCTTTCGACGATCTGCTGACCGATCTCCACCGGGCCCTGCAAGGCAGACGTGGCCCCGCCCTGGCCCGGCTCCTCCGGCGCCGCTATCCGGCGGCGATGATTGACGAATTCCAGGATACCGATCCCGTCCAGTACGAGATTTTTTCGAAAATTTTCCAGGCCCCCGGCTCGCTGCTCTATCTGATCGGCGATCCGAAACAGGCGATTTACAGCTTCCGGGGCGCGGATATCTTCGCCTATATCCGGGCGGTTGGCGAGATCCCCGAACGTTATACCCTGGAGGAGAACTGGCGGTCGGTGCCCGGTCTGGTAACGGCGGTCAACGCCGTTTTCGGCGGCGGCGAGGCCCCTTTTGTCTTTGACGAGATTGTTTTTGATCCGGCCCGGCCGGCGGATAAGGAGCAGCTTTTTTTAAAGATTGACCGGCAGCCGGTAGATCCTTTTCGGATCTGGTTTTTCGGTCGTGACCCTGAGAACCGGACAGCGGTTAAATTGATCACCAGGGAAGATGCGTCGCAGCGGATCCTGACCCGGCAGACCGCCGAGGTTTGCCGGCTGCTTCGTCTGGGCAGGGAGGGCCGGGCCGTGATCGGGGAGCGTCCTCTGATCGCCGGCGATCTGGCCATCCTGGTCCGCACCAATCATGAGGCCCGGCAGGTCCAGGAATCTCTCGGCCGGGCGGGTATCGCCAGCGGCATCAACAGTTCGGAAAGTCTCTTCGCCTCCCGTGAGGCGGTGGAGTTGCGAACCGTGCTGCAGGCCCTGGTCGATGCCGGTGATACCAGAAAGGTCCGGGCGGCCCTGGCGACCCGGATCATCGGAGCCGAGGGCCGGCAGCTCGACGTTTTCGGCACGGATGACGGGTTTCTGGTGGGATGGCTGGGCAAATTCAAGGAATATCGGGATCTCTGGGCCGAAGCCGGTTTCGCGGCGATGTTCGGACTTTTTCTGGAGAAGGAAGAGGTCCGGCCCCGGCTTCTGCGTCTGCCGGATGGCGAACGATCCCTGACCAATCTCCTGCACCTCTTCGAGGTATTGCATCTGGCCGGCGAGGAACATGATCTGGGCATGGCCGGGCTGGTCAAGTATCTGGGCGAGAGCATCGCCGCTCTCGACGAGAGTCCCGGCGAGGAACAGCAACTGCGCCTGGAAAGTGATGCCGATCTGGTCCAGATCGTCACGATCCATAAAGCGAAAGGGTTGCAGTATCCCGTGGTCTTCTGCCCTTTCTGCTGGGGTGGCGGCCGGCTGGCCAATAGTAGAGCCAAAGACCAATCCTACCTCTTTCATGATCCCGATGAAGACAACGAGCTGAAACTGGATATCGGTTCAGCCGACCTCGAGCTCAGTCGTCACCATGCCCTCCGGGAAGAGCTCGCCGAAAACCTGCGGCTCCTCTACGTTGCTCTGACCAGGGCGATAAACTGTTGTTATCTGGCCTGGGGGCCTTTCAATGGGGCCGGTACTTCCGCCGCGGCCTATTTGCTTCATGGATCAGGCGGGGAAGAGGCGGCGGCAACCGATTATCTGAAAAAACTCAGTGATGGTGATCTCGCCGCCGATCTTAAAGCCCTGGTGGCCCGGGCGGGGGAAGGAGTCAGCCTTGATTTTGTCGATTCGTCCGCCCCGGTCGAGAGGAGGCCGCTCGTGATGGCGGGGGCGCGAACGGATTTGACCTGTCGCCGCTTCAGCGGCAGACCGGCAATGAACTGGCGGATCAGCAGTTTTTCGGCCCTGAGCCGCAAAGTAAAAAGCCCGCCCCGCGACCGCCGGGAAGAGGAGGAGGTGGTTGCCCCGGGGGCTTCTCATGGAGATATCCTCTCATTTCCCCGGGGAGCCGCGCCGGGCTCATTTTTGCACACCATTCTGGAAGATCTCGACTTTGCCGCCTCCGCGTCGGCCGGCCGGTCTGCCTTCCTGCGGGAACGGCTGACGACCGCGGGTTATGATCCCGCCTGGGAGTCCGCCCTGTCGGCCATGATCGACAAGCTGCTTATTACCCCGCTGGATCGCGAGGGGGGAGAGCTGCTCCTGGCCGGGGTCGAAAAAAAAGCGCGCCTGAACGAACTGGAATTTTATTTTCCGCTGACCACTTTCAATCCCGCCGGTCTTGGCGCTTTGCTGGAGGATTGGCTCGGCTCGAACTGGCCGGCCGAGAAAATTTGCGGCTTTATGAAAGGTTATATCGATCTGGTTTTTTGCCACGCCGAGAAATTTTATATCGTCGACTGGAAATCGAATTTTCTAGGGAATAAAACGGAGGACTATCGGCCCGGGCAATTACGGGAGGCGATGGCGGCGGAGCATTATTTTCTCCAGTACCTGATCTATACCGTCGCCCTGCACCGCTATCTGGAGTCCCGCCTGCCGGGGTACGATTATGAGACAAATTTTGGCGGAGTCTTTTATGTTTTTCTCCGGGGTCTGGGCGGCCGCGACGGTGGCGATACCGGGGTTTTTCGCGACAGGCCGAAATTTTCCCTGGTCAGCGATCTCTCGGATTTGTTCGGCGGCTGAGCCCTCCCCCTTCAGATACTAAACCGGTGACGACAGAGGAGTTGAGGGCTCCTCCCCGTGCCGGTAAAAAGGAAGTCAGGATTGACATAAGCTTTTGAAAAAGCTATAAAAGCTAGTGCCGAGGCGCGAGGGGAATGGGGCGGGATGCGCGGGATGTTTTACGGTGCCTGCGGGCGTGGAATTGATCAGTAAGCGGTTTTCAAGGAAAGATGGAAAGAGAGAAAATTTTTACCGATATATTGGGGAAGATCGAAACCGGGGTTATCGTTCTTGACCAAATGAACCGGCGGATCTTTTTCCGCAATCGGCGCGCCGATAAAATATGGGAATTTATCCGGGCCAAATTCGACTATGAAGAGTTGAGCGCGATGATGTTCAACGAACTGGCCCAGATCAAGAACCCTAATGTGGTGTGCAGCGACCGCTCCCGGATTAACTGCGATCACCGCTCATTCGCCTACCGGGTCTGCCACATTGAGGGTAGCGCACAGTATGTGGCGGTCATCATTGATGACGTTACCGACCAGAATCGTCTGGAGGCTATCGATGAAGCCTCGGAAATGATGAATAATATTAGCAATGTGTTTTCCGGCATTCGCCACGAAATCGGCAATCCCCTCAATTCGATGAAAATGGCCTTGACCGTCCTGAAGATGAATCTGGAGAAATTTTCCAAGGAAGAAATC
>JBHEOZ010000066.1:0-3440 GCA_046260555.1 Desulfurivibrionaceae bacterium | reverse complement strand
TATGGATCGGATGACCGATGACGCCGCCAAGATGGAATCTCTGTTGAAATCATTTAAGAATTTCAATATGTTTGAGAAACCGAATACGGTGCGGGTTGATCTGGCTTCGTTCTTCAAGAGTTTGACCCAGTTGCTGGGAGCGGATGTAAGGAAGAAGAAGATCAATATTTCCATCGACATATTGCCGGAGGGCCGTTGGGTCACGGTCGATACCCGGGCTCTGCAGCATGTGGCCATGAATATTCTGGCTAATGCCATGGATGCGGTGAACGGGGTGAAAAATCCCACTCTCAAAATTCGGGGAGAAGCGGTGGGCGAGAAGGTTTTTCTGTCCATCATCGATAACGGATGCGGGATGCCGGATGAACTGATCGAGAATGCCTTTAAGCCCTTTTTTACCACCAAGCTGCACGGCACCGGCCTGGGCCTGGTTATTTCCAAAAAGATGCTTGGCCAGATGAACTGCGACATCAGGGTTCAGAGCGAGAAAGGGGTAGGGACCACGATTACCCTGACCATGCCGAAGGCCAAAACGCCCCAAAGCGATAAGATCGGATCCGAAGTCGTTTACCATCAATAAGAATAGAGATGGCGCTATGGATCAATGATTGCTGTTTTCCGGCCGGATCGGTTCTCGGCTTGACAATGTTTTGGTGCTAAATAAACTAATTTCCTTTAAGTTTGCTGAATTCGCTGTAATGACGAGACAATTTGCAGCAAGGCGGGAGCTGGTGATTTTTTTGCGACGCCATGCCCCTGTTTTCATATAAAAATATGTAGGGTAAAAATGGGGATGGACGAATGGCTTTTAAAACCTTGAGAAAAACCCTGGGCATCAGGGCTAAATTCATCACAATGATGGCGCTCCTGGGCATTCTGGCCCTGGTCGGGATCGGTTATGGCGCTTATACCTTCAGCATGCAGAATTCAATGAGAGAGGCGGATACCAAAGCCAAGATTATGGAGGCCTACGTCAAGGCCGGGCGCGCCTATTTCATGAAAGAGCAGCGGCCTCTGGTCAACGCTCTGGTGGAGGCGGATCGTTTCTATCCCGAACTCCAGTCGGGCTTCGGGATTACCAGACGGATTCTCGATCAGGTTCAGGAAGAATCCTTGCAGGGTTTTCTGTTCAAACAGGCTTCCCTGGTCCCCCATCATCCCCCCAACAAGGCCGATTTGTTCGAACAAAATATCATTAAACGCTTTCAGACGGAAAAGAACGCGGAACTGACCGGGGTCGTCGAGAAAAACGGCAAACCGTTTTACTATCGTTCCCGGCCGATCAAGATGGCCGGGGAGGGCTGCCTTCTCTGCCACAAGGACCCGGCCGATGCCCCCAAGGATCTTCTCGAATTATACGGTAGCGATGGCTTCGACAAGAATTTTAAATCGGGTGACATTTTTGCCGCCTATATGATTTATGTCCCCTTGGCTCCCGCGATCGAGGCGGCAAAGACTCAGGCCGCCATTCTTTTCGGCGGTGGCGCCCTGATGACGATATTCGGTCTGCTGGTTATCTATTTCTTCCTGGATATCCGTATCGTTAAACCGCTGATGGAGTTGAGCGCCCGGACCCAGGAAGTAAGTGTCGGCCGCAATCTGGACAAGAGTTTATTGTCCGGTAAGATGAAGGACGAAGTTGAAACCCTGGCCAGGTCGATCGACCGGCTGCGGATCAGTCTTGTCAAGATGCTGAAGCGCCGTAAAAATGATTAGCCGCATACTGTATAGCCCGCTGCTCTTGGTCCTGCTGGCGACGGTCCCTCCTGCCAGTGATGCCGCTGCCGCGGCTGCCGACTGTACAGCCCTTTATGAAGGCATTCGCAAGGAAAGGGTGCTGATGCAGAAAAAGGCCTTGGTCGAGACTGCCCTGCGGAGCTGTCCGGACAATCCCGATATCGTCTATCAGGGCGGCTATATCCAGGAACGCTTGCGCAAATATGAAGAGGCCCTCGCCGCTTATCAGCGGACCATCGATCTGGATCCCGCTTATGCCAAGGCCTATTTCAGTATCGGCGACATCAGGGCCACGATGAATAATTACGAGGAGGCGGTTGCCGCTTATCGTGACGGCCTGCGCTATGATTCCGGCAACGCCAGGGCGGAGAGTTCCCTGGAGGAGGCTTTGGCCAGGATCCCGGAATCGGCAACGCCGCCGCCGGCTGCCGATCCTCAGGAAAAACCGGTGGTTCCTGCCCCGACCCCGGCACCAACCCCGGTGGAGGTTGTTAAAAAGGACAAGGGGAAAGTCGCCATCTCGAAAAAGCTTGCCAACAGTACGCCGCAGCATCTTGTAAAGCCGATCACCCGCCTAGCTATCCCCTTTGCGGGTAAGACCACGGAGCTTAGCCGGGAAGCCGGGGATGTCTTGAGTGTCGTGGTCGGGCAGGCCATGAACCGGGATGATATGCGGGATAGCCGGTTCGAGTTGAGAGGGTATTCCGACAATGGCGGCTCTGCGGATGACAATCTTGATATTGCCCGGAAACGGGCGGAGGCGGTCAAAAAACACTTGGTCGAAGGATCCGGGATTAATGCCCAGCGGTTAAAGCTGGCTGCTCATGGCCGGCAACAGACCAAGGCGCCCAAGGATAAGCCGGGGAACAGCGTTGTTTTTACCGAGATAAATTAGGAGCCGCGGGGGGTTAAGTTAAATGCTCCCTGACAGCCTCCTTGAATTCGGCTTCCAGTGATTGGTCGTCTATTTCTCTGCAAAGCATTTCGACCAGTTCATTTAATCTCGCTTCGCTGCATTCCCCCCTTTTCGCCCACTCCTTGACAGTGTCTTTCATGATCATTTCCCCGATGGGGCCGATCGCCATAGCGAAGGCATTCTGAAAATCCTGAAAAACCGAAGCCAGCGGCCCGACATGGAGAATATTGTTGATATCGATTTCCTGTTTTCCCGGGCTTGCCTGGGCGGGTTTCGGGGTCTCCGCGTCGGCGGCGGGAACCTTGTTTTTTCTCAAGCCGGCGACCGCATCTTTTAGCTCGTTGGCCAGCATGCCGGTCGTCATATTCAGTTTTTTTCTGTTGACGTCTGTCTCGCAGAAGGTGATCAGCGAGGCGTCCCGATCGATCGGCCTGACCATGATCACCGCCTCATCATATTTAAACTCGATATTGGCGGCATGCATTTTGGTGCTTTCGTTTACCTTGATAATCCGGTCAATGACGGTGCCCACCTCGTATACCTTGTTTTGAAATATCTTGGGTAAATCAGAAGTGACTGCGGTTACCCCGTTGACATGAATGTATGATCCCATCACCGCCGGCACCTCTTTTATTTCCTGCAGAATATTTTCCATTATTTACGGTCCTCGTTCTTCGTGTTGAGCTTGGCGGCCTACGCGCGGTTAGTTGGTGCCTGTCCGGAAATGGTCTTTTTGCCCGATAACTTCGTCGCCGCAGAGTTGGAAAGTGCTCACGTACTCAAGTAC
>JBHEOZ010000065.1:0-8865 GCA_046260555.1 Desulfurivibrionaceae bacterium | reverse complement strand
GGGCATGGTCACGTCGATCATGAAGAGGATCACATCGACCTCGGCGAGACTTTCCAGGGCGATCCTGACCATCTCGATATTCAGGGGGCTGTGGGCCTCATGAATGCCCGGGGTGTCGAGCATGACGATCTGGTGGTCGGGGCCGTTGACGATGCCCAGAATCCGGTTTCTGGTGGTCTGCGGCTTGGGGGAGACGATCGAGATCTTCTGGCCGAGCAGGCAGTTCAACAGGGTTGACTTGCCTACATTCGGGGGGCCGACCAGGGCGACGATCCCCGATTTTACCTGTTCCGGTTTTTCCATTATAATCTGCTTTTCCATTTGTGTTTATGGTTTATCTTGAACCTGTCAATATAGCCTTTTTTGGCAATGATGCCATGCTAATTGGTGACAAACAATTTTATTGTTGTTAGATAAACCCTTTTCCCGAGTAAGCCGCCATAATCCTCCGTGGCTTTCCGTAAATTCTGATTATAGTGGAGAATTCATGTCCTTTTCGGGCAAAATTGTTGAATATATCGAGCACGGTAAATTTATCTGCGGCCTGGTGATTGGTGAAGAAGCCAAGCGGCTCCGGCTGATCAATCAGAACGGCCGTGAAATCAAGCTGGCCATGGCCCGGGTGCTTCATCAGACCGATAGGCCAGTCAATGGCGGGGCAAGCCGCGAGGATGTCCAGCTTCTCTTGCAGGAGGTCAATCAGCGCCGGCAGGAACTGACCGATCAGGTCGATCTGGCCGAGATCTGGGAGCTGGCCAGTGAAGAAAAGGAGAGCGCCTTTAAGCCGGAATTCCTCGCCGGTCTCTGTTTCGGGGAAGATGCCTCCGAGGAGCAGGTCGCCGCCTTTTTGCGGACCATCTTTGCCGACCGCCTGTTTTTCAAGTATCGAGAGGGTCTGATCCAGGTCCATCCGTCCGAGGTTGTCGAACAGCTTAAGCTCAAGGCCGAAAAGGAACGGGAGAAGGAGGCCTTGCTGAATCGGGGCGCCGAAGCTCTGGCCGAACTGCGGCGGGGCGAAGAGCCCGGCGAATGGCCGGAAAGGGAGAAGTGTCTGACCCTGGTTCGGGACTATTATCTTTTCGGCAACGATTTCGAGGAAAGCGATCTGGCCCGCGAACTTCTGAAGGCCGCTAGCTTGAACGGCCCCCATGAATCTTATCACCTCCTGGTTCAAGCCGGCATCTGGGCTCCGGACCAAAACATCCCGGTGCTGCGTTACGAAATCCCCAATCAATTTTCCGAAGAGGTGCTCCGGGAGGCCTCGGCCTGCATCGAACCCGATCTGGCCGAATTGACGGCTGAGGGGTATCGTGATCTGACCGCGCTGCCCCTTCTCACCATCGACGGGGCGATGACCAGGGATTACGACGATGCCCTGCACCTCGAAAAAAAGGGCGATAACTACCTGGTCGGGATCCACATCACCGATGTTTCAAGATATGTCAAACCGGGCACTCGGCTCTTCGAGGAGGCGCGGAAGCGCTGCACTTCTCTTTATTTCCCCGACGGGCAGATTCCGATGCTGCCGGAACACCTCTCGGAAGGGGTGGGCAGCCTGATTGAAGGCAAGGTGCGGCCGGCGACCAGCATCATGGTTGAATTGACCCCGGCCGGCGAAGTCGTGGACAGCCGGATTGTCCCGAGCATTGTGAAGGTCAGGCGGCGGCTCTCCTACCCCGAAGCCGACCGGCTGCGCGATACCGACGAGGAGCTGGGGATTCTCGATAAGCTCGGCAAGACCCTCCACGCCAACCGGGTCCGGGGCGGGGCGCTGATCATGCCTTTTCCGGACGTGATCATTGAGGTCGGTGAGGAGGGCAGGGTCGATGTGCGTCTGGACGACGGCAATTCCGGGAGCCGGGCGATGATCGCGGAATTCATGGTCCTGGCCAATACCCTGGCCGCCTCCTACGTGGCCGACCGGGAGGTTCCCGGCCTGTTTCGGGGCCAGGAAGAGCCCCAGAAGAGATTGTTCGAGGGTTTCAACCGCGACCTTCTTCTGAACCTGCGCCAGCGCCGCTTTCTCCGCCCGGCCAAACTCACCATCCGGGCCAATCCCCACAGCTGCGTCGGGGTAATGCAGTATACCACGGTGACCTCGCCGATCAGGCGCTTCCTGGATCTGGTCATGCAGACCCAGATCATGTCGCTGGCCCGGGGTCGGGGCGCCGCCTTCCAGGACCATGAATTAAACGGTTTCGCGGCCGATATCACCAAAACCCAGAGCCGGGCCAATCTGGTTAAGAGGCTGCGGTTCCGCTACTGGCTGCTCAGGTATCTGGAGCCGCTGGTCGGCGAGAGGGTGGAGGCGATGATCATCGACAAGGGCAAAAAGCGGGTCAGCGTCCTGCTGACCGATCTCTTGATGGAATCGGATCTGCCGCCCAGCCAGGGGGTGGACGCCGAGCCGGGCGATATCGTCAGGGTCAGGGTCGCCAAGGTCGGGCCTTTGGATGATCTCCTCCGGCTCGAATGGTAAGCGGCCACAGTGCGGCACATCTTGCGGCGATCGGCCCGGCTCACGTAGACGAGTTACGCATCGCCGGGCCGCTTGCCGCAACCTGCACCACCCTGTGACCGCTTACTCCGGGTTGTGATTGGATTTGGACTTTTCTATTGGTCCCTTACTTCCGACTTCTGGCTTTTGACTCCCAACCCCTCACCCCTCACCCCTAACTCTTTTCTTCTCAGTCATAAATAATCGAGGGGTAACGCTCCAGGAGCGCTTCGGTTTCGGGGTCCAGCTGGTCCGCGACTTCGTGGATATGGAACTCGGTGCTGCATTTACCGCACTTCAGCCTGACTTTCCAGCAGGCCCGCAGTACCTCAAGCTTGCCGCTGCATTTCTTGCATTCCATCATCAGCTCAGCAGTTCCTCGCGGGTAAAGATGGCCTTCAGGGAATAACCCGCCTCGGCCAGGGTTTCGGCCCCGCCTTCCTGACGGTCGACAACGGTGATTACCAGCCCGACCTTGAAGCCCTGGGCCTCAACCCGTTCGATCACCTTGAGCAGGGTGCCGCCGGTGGTGACCACGTCTTCGAGCAGGGCGACGGCGCCGCCCGCGGGCAGGTTGTTCAAGCCCTCAATGTACTGTTCGGTGCCGTGGCCCTTGGATTCCTTCCTGACGATAAAGGCCGGGATCGGCTCTTTTTCCAGGAAACTGACCAGCGAGGCGGCGGTGACCAGGGGGTCGGCCCCCAGGGTCATGCCGCCGACGGCGGCGATCGGTTCGGGGTTTCCCCGGATCAACTTGAAAATTTCCCTGCCGCACAGGTAGCCGCCTTCGGCCGAGAGGGTGGTCTGCTTGCCGTCGATATAAAAATCCGATTCCAGGCCCGAAGAGAGTTTGAATTTACCCTTGCGGTAGGATTTTTCCAGGAGGATCTTTTTAAGTCGCTGTTTGTCGTCGCTCAATATTCCGCCTCGTTATAATTTTTTAAAATACTCTTTCAGGTTGGCCTTCGGATCGATTTTCGGCGTGATCAACCCCTCCGCCGATGACATGGCGACCATCACGCCGGGGCCGTGTCCGGCCGTGTGGCAGTTGGAGTGGACGACGATGCCGATCACCACGCCGCCGGTCTTGAAGATCCGCCCGAAAGAGGCGTCGGCGTCGATAATCGCCACGAAATCGCCGAGGCGGAGATCGTCGAGGCCGAACTCCTTGATTGTTGCCTCGTCGAAAAGCTGGATGTCGTAGTCGCCGCTCTGGCTGTGGCTGGAACCGATCCCGGAGCCCATGATCCGGGCCGGAATCCGGTGGGTGACCGGCACTTCCAGTCTGCCATCCTCCAGTTGCCCGAGTGGGATGGCATCCAGGAGAGCAGGGTCCAGATTCATGGTCTTGACCGGCGAACCTTCGATCTGCAGACCGCAGCCGCAGGCCTTGATCTGGATCTTGTCGCCGATGGCCAGCTCTTCAAGTACTTCCGGTTCGAAATCGATCAGGACATGCTCGATACCGCCGTGCTTGCCGGTGACCCGGCCGGTTTTACCCAGGGCCTCGCCGGAAATGACCTTGGCGATATTGCCGGCGCAGGAGAACAGGTTCAGAGCCCGGTTCGGGCCGTCCTGACCGGCGAATTTGGTGAAGTTGCTGATGCTGACCCCCGGTTCCACATGGTCGGCGAACAGCCCGCCGGCCATCTCGCCGATCCGCAGGTTATAGGTGATGCCGCCGACGCCGGGGTAGATGGCGGCGCTGCCGTCGGGGCTGATCCGGTAGGGATTGATTCCCCCCAGGGGGGAGGTGATCTCGCCGAGCACCGACTGGCGGATCAGTTTGTCTTTGTTGGTTTTAAGCATGTATAAGGTTCCCTTGTTGGATGATAAAGATCAGACATTGAAGCGGAAGTTGACGCAGTCCCCGTCCTTGACGATGTAATCCTTGCCCTCCAGGCGCCAGAGTCCTTTGTCCTTGGCGCCCGCCTCGCCGCCGCAGGCAATGAAGTCGTCGTAGGCGGTGACTTCGGCCCGGATGAAGCCCCGTTCGAAATCGGTATGGATCACTCCGGCGGCCTGGGGTGCGGTGGCGCCTTTTCTGATGGTCCAGGCCCGGGTCTCCTGTACGCCGACCGTGAAAAAGTTAATCAGGCCGAGGAGCTCGTAGCCGGCCCGGACCAGGCGGTTGAGGCCGGATTCCTTCATGCCCATCTCGGCCAGAAACTCCCGGCGCTCTTCCTCGGTCATGCCGCTGAGTTCTTCCTCGATGGCCCCGGAGATCACCACCACCGGGGCGTTCTCCTCCCTGGCTGCCTCTTTAAGCTGATCGACCCAATGGTTGCCGGAGACGATATCCTCCTCCTTGACATTGGCAACATAGAGAACCGGCTTGGCGCTTAGGAGGCAAAGCTCCTTGAGCAGCCCCTTGTTGCCTTCGTCTACTTCGAGGAGACGGGCCGGCTTGCCCTCGTTGAGCAGTTTTGCCAGCTTCTCCAGAACCACCAGCTGGTTCCGGCCGGTTTTGTCGCCGGAGCGGGCCCGGCCGGCGGTCTTGTCGATTCTCCGGGCGACGGTGTCCATATCGGCCAGGATCAGTTCGGTATTGATTATTTCCCGGTCCCGGATCGGGTCGATATGGCCGTCGACGTGGATGATATTGGGATCTTCAAAACAGCGGACCACATGGGCGATGGCGTCTACCTGGCGGATATGGGCGAGAAACTGGTTGCCCAGTCCTTCGCCTTTGCTGGCTCCGCTGACCAGCCCGGCGATATCGACGAACTCCATCTGGGCATAGACCTCTTTTTTGGTCTTGGCCAGTTCGGCCAGCTTGTCGAGACGCGGGTCCCGGACCGGCACCATGCCGACGTTCGGCTCAATGGTGCAGAAAGGGTAGTTGGCCGATTCGATGCCGGCCGAGGTCATCGCATTGAAAATAGTTGATTTGCCGACATTGGGCAGGCCGACGATACCGCAACGAAATCCCATATATGAACCTGTGTGGTGTGGGTTAAGAGTTATTACGTAACTACGGACCTTTCCGAGTCAAGCCGCAACTATATAATGGTTTATTAATCATGGGGCAAGCACTGATTTTTAATTGCCCTTAGCCATCCTGTGACTTTTTTCGAGTTTGTTAGCCTTTACTTAACTTTATGGGTACTCATTATCTTTAAAAATTTCGGGGAAAGTGATATCTTGATTTTTTCGATGATTCCATAAACGTTGGAGCTATATTTGTCTTGATGATCGGCGGGAAAAAGAAAATAGTCAGAATCGATACCTTGCTGGGTGAGATTTTCGAGAACCGTAATTGGCGGCAAAATCTGGCCCGTAACCGGATTTTCGATTTCTGGGACGAGGCGGTGGGGGATGATATCGCCTCCCATGCCCAACCCAAACTCGTGCGGGGCAAAGTGCTTTGGGTCGATGTCACCGATTCGATCTGGATGCAGCAGCTTCATCTCCAGAAAGAACATCTCCGTGAGGTTATCAACGAACGGATTCCGGGAGAAGAGGAGATCGAGGATATCCGCTTTAATCTGGTCGCCCATCTGAAAGCCGCCCGGCCGGCAAAGAAGATTGACCCGGAACCAGGGCCGCTGTCTCCGGTTCAGCCTGATCGGCAGAAGCTTGCCGAATTCGAGAAGCTGATCGCAACCCTGGGTGATGAAGGGGCCAGAGAGAGTTTTCGGACCCTCTGGCTGATCGGCCAGGGCAGGAAGTGATGGCCGGGTCGCCCATCCCCTCAATCGAGCTATTCAGCATCAAAGAAAACTCCTCTCCTACAGGCCCATCTTGAAGTTTCAATCCCGATCAAGCACCAACATCTCCTTGCCCTTGTCGTTAATTACAGTTAAATTGGCGTAATTGATCGATTGATCGTTGTTTATAGCTGGTTTTTTTTATAATTAATGTAAGCTTTCCTGACATTCTGATCCGAAAAGGGGCCGGCATGACCAACAAGAATCTCTATTACAAGCTGAATCTGATTTTTATTCTGCTGCTGCTTTTCCCTTTTACCGGTTTTATTTATTTCGGGCTTAAATATGAATTTCTCCAAGACCAGCATATCGGACTCTTTACCGTTATTGGGCTGATCTATATCTTTGTCGGCTTCAATCTGCTCAGAAAGCTTTTCGACAATATAGTCCAAATCTCCAAGACCTTTTCCGAGAAAATCAACTCGGAGATTCTGGCCGGAGGGGTTGACGGCAACCTGAACGAAATCCAGCAGATCGTCGCCTCGTTCAACGCCCTGGAGCGTCAATTCAAGCAAAGCACCACGCAGCTTGCCCGCAAGTCATCGGAGGTATCGATCCTCAAGGAGCTGTCCGATCTCTGCTATGTGACTCTCGATCCCTGGGAGATTCTCCATGTCACCCTGGAGCGCGCCCTGATGTTGGCCAAAGCCGATATGGGCTCGGTCCTGATTCTCAATAAGGACAAGGACAAAAAATATTTTGTCGTCAAGGCCAGTATCGGGCTGGGCGATTACATCAGTATTGAAGATACCATCGATTACGAGGAATCAATCGCCAAATACGCGGTGATCAATAAAACCCCCTTGATTATCGACGATATCGAAAAAGAGAACCGGTTCGGCAGAACCAATCGGGTCCACTATGGGACTAAATCCTTTGTGATAATGCCGATCAAGACCATCAAGGATGTTATCGGGGTGCTGACCATTTCCCGCAAGGATGACGACGAGGTGTTCAGCCAGTCCGATGTCGAGGCCCTGACTCCTTTGTTGAGCAGCGCCGCTTTCACCTATGAAAATATCCGTCTCCTCAAGGAACTGACCCTGGAAGAGAAATATATCGGTCTGGTCAAGAAGATGTTCAAGACCCTTAATTCCAGTCTCCGGGACAGTGAGCTGTTGAATACGATCCTGGCCGAATTGCAGGAGTTCATCCCCTTTGAAATCGCGGTTGTAATGCTTGAGGACGAATTTCGCGACGACAAGCTCAAGGTTGTTCATCTGCTGTCCGGCAACCCCGTCGATCTCGTGGTGGGCGATGAGTTTGCTTATAAAGGGACCATCCTCGATACCGCCATCAAGTCCGAAACGGTCAAGGTGATCGACGATATCGACGCCCTGGATCGGGAAATGCCCGGGCGGCCTTCGAAGAGCAGCGAGCGGCAGGCGTGTCTCCTCGCCCCCTTAACCACCAAGGGCCGGATTAACGGGATCCTGGCCCTCCATGCCGGGGAGACTTCGAGCTTCCGGGAAAATTTAGCGGTAGTCGAATTTATCACCAACATTGTTTCCTTTGCCCTTGAAGAAAGTCGCCTGGCCGCCGCCGCCCAGAAAAAAAAGCAGGAGCTCGTGGCCATTCAGCAGATCGGCAGCGCGATAGCTTCGTCCACCTTCGATATCCAGAAGGTCCTGGATTACACCATGGAAATGATCCGTACCCTGATGAATGTCGAGGCCGGCTCGATGGCTCTTATCAGAGGCGATGAGTTGGAATTCGCCGTCGCCTTCGAGATGGATTTGAGCCATCTGCAAAAATTCAAGATCAAGCTCGGCCAGGGCATTGCCGGGGCGGTTGCCGCCCGGGGCGAGGCGATTGTCGAGAACAATGTCAACCAATCCCTGAATTTCTATGCCCAGATCGATCAATCCACCGGCTTCAAGACCCGGTCGATCCTCTGCGTGCCGATGATCTCCCAGGGTAAAGTGGTGGGGATTATCGAGGTCCTGAACAAGCGGGACGGCGACTTCACCGACAGCGACAAGGGGATACTCCAGTCCATCGCCACCTCGGTGAGTATCGCCATGGAAAACTCCCGGCTCTACAAGGAAACCCTGTCCATGGCCGAAAAAGAGCGGGGTATCCGGGGGGTGTTTCAGAAGTTCGTGCCCAAGGTGATTGTCGAAAAGATTATTTACGGATCCGAGATCGATACGCCGGTGGTCGACGAGATCAAGACCATCACCCTTCTGAACCTCGATATCCGGGGGTTTTCGAAGCTGACCAGGGAAATAGGACCCCAGAAGAGCGTCGCTCTCCTTAATCACTTCTTTTCGGTGATGGGGGGGGTCATCTTCAAGCAGGGCGGGATTGTCGACAAGTATCTGGGCGACGGCTTTCTGGCCCTTTTCGGAGCTCCGGTTTCAACCCCCATGGATGCGGAGAACGCCCTGACCGCCGCCCTTGAGATGCAGCAGGCCATCGTCGCGATAAACGAGGAATATGTCAAAGGGATAATCAGCGAACCGGTTAATATCGGGATCAGTGTATATACCGGCGAGGTGGTGGTCGGCAATATCGGTTTCGATATGAAGATGGATTACACCGTGGTCGGCGATGCGGTCAACAACGTCTTCAGGCTGCAGGAGATCACCAAGTTCAAGGACAACAGCATCGTCATCGCCGAGAACACCAGGCGGGCGGCCCAGAGCTCTCTTGAAC
>JBHEOZ010000064.1:0-8876 GCA_046260555.1 Desulfurivibrionaceae bacterium | reverse complement strand
ACGGCAAATCGATAGCCGGTCAAAATATTTGGCAGGGTCAGCAGTTGATTCATTCAGGGTTTATATCATCTTGAAAAGGTGGTTTCAAGGGCGATCCACCGGCGCCGTAATAATATTTGGCCCCTAATAGAGAGGCGGCTGTTTCTTATACTCTTCATAGAAAAGCTGGACTCTCTGGACATAGTTTTCGGTTTCCTTGAAGCGGGGAACCCGGCCAAGCTCGGCGACCCGGGTGGGTCCGGCATTATAAGCGGCCAGAGCCAGGCGCAGATTGCCGTTGAACAGGCCGAGCATTTTCCGCAGGTATCGGGTGCCGCCGTTGATGTTATCCTGGGGATCGAACGGATCGAGAACCTGCATATCGCCGGCGGTTTCCGGCATCAACTGCATAAGGCCCTGGGCGCCTTTCCGGGAAACGGCCAGATAATTGAAATTCGACTCGGCCCTGATCACCGACTTGACTAAGCGGGGATCGACCTGATAACGGCTGGCGGCGGCATGGATTGCGGCATCGAAAGCATCATGGTCGAGGGCGGGGTCCGCGGTCACGATGAGAGCGCCGCGGCGGGCTGATCCGTTCACCGGTTGATACTTGGGATCACTGGGCACATTGGTGAAGTGAATAACCCCGTGCTCGTCGACGAACTTGTACATCGCCGCCTGAACCGGAGCGGCCGCAAGGACAGCCAGGAGAGAAGCTGTCGCTATTTTCCCCCGAAAATTGATGTGCATTTCCCCCATACTATCAGTTTATGATCTTTTTTCCCAGTCGGAAAGAAATTTTTCTATGCCGATATCGGTCAACGGATGTTTGGCAAGCTGGCCGATGACCTTAAAGGGGATCGTGGCGATGTCGGCGCCGATCAGGGCGGACTCGACCACATGCATGGGGTGGCGGATGCTGGCCACGATAACCTCGCTGGCAAAGCCGTAGTTGTCGAGGATGGTCATGATGTCGCCGATCAGGTCCATGCCGTTCTGGGCGATATCGTCGAGCCGGCCGACGAAGGGGCTGATGAAGCTTGCCCCCGCCTTGGCGGCCAGCAGGGCCTGGGCGGCCGAAAACACCAGGGTGACGTTGGTCTTGATGCCCTCGGCGGCAAAGGTTTTCGCGGCGATCAGCCCCTCGGTGGTCATCGGCACCTTGATCACGATATTGGCGCCGATCCTGGCCAGTTCCCGGCCCTCTTTGAGCATTCCCTCCGCTTCCAGGCTGACTACCTCGGCGCTGACCGGGCCGTCGACAATTGCGCAGATCTCGGTGATCACTTCATGGAAATCACGGCCTTCCCTGGCGATCAAGGAAGGATTGGTGGTAACCCCGTCGACCATTCCCATGGCGACCGCCTCTTTGATCTCGCTGATATTGGCGGTATCGATAAAGAATTTCATTTTATTCTCCTTTACTGGCTATGAATTTTTCGCGACATTCGTCGGAACAAAAATATGTGGTTTTCCCTGCTTCTTGCAGGGTTACGGCCTGTTGTTTCGGTACGCAGACTTTGCAGACCGGATCTTCAACCAGCACATCGTGCCCGCCGGATCCTTGGTAAGCGCCCTTCCGGAGCCGCTTCTTCCCGCCGGTCAGCAACCGGTAAAGGATATAAAGCAGAGCGGCAAGTATTAATATTCTAAGCGGGGTCACGCCTGGTTGACTCCTTGCAATGGGTGTTCGTTATCCGGCCAGGCCAGCCTGCGAAGATCATCTTCGCGGGCGGGCGGCAGGAGGCGTTTCATCTGTCTGGTCGTCATGCCCTTGACCGGATGGAGCCGGTCCGGAGCAAGTTCCTCCAGCGGGGCCAGGACGAACAGCCGTTCTTCGATGCCGGGATGGGGTATCTGCAACTCCTCGTCGACACAAACCAGCTCGTCATAATAGAGAATGTCGAGATCCACGGCACGATCCACTGTCTTTTGCCGGTCCCGGCCCAGACCTTTCTCAACGGCCTGTAAAGTCGCCAGCAGATCATGGGGGGCCAGGTCGGTCTCCAGAACCCCAACCGCATTGGTAAACCACTGCTTGGACAGCCGGCACCCCTCCCTGAGCCACGCTTCCTTGACTACCGGCCGGGTCAGATAGGGGCTTGACAGGGCAAGGCTGGTAATGCCGGGCTGCTCGCCGAGGATCCGCCAGGCTTTCCAGAGATTTAAAATGCCGTCGCCGAGGTTGGAACCCATCCCGATAAAAACCAGGGCCATCAGAAGCCTGTTTTTTTCATGCGGTCGACCGCTTCCTGTAAGCGCTCCTTGGAGACAGTCAGGGCGATCCTGAAATACCCCTCGCCGGGATCACCGAAGCCGTTGCCGGGGGTGCAGACGATCCCGGTCTTTTCCAGGAGGTGGGCGACAAAACCGGCCGAATCGTAGCCCGCCGGCACCTCGGCCCAGACGTAGAAGGTGGCCTTGGGGGCATCGGCCTTGATTCCCATCTCGGCAAGACCCCGCATCACCACGTCGCGGCGCTCTTCGTAGAGGGTGCGCATCTCGGCAAGCCAAGCCGAGTCATCCCGCATCGCCTCGATCCCGGCAATCTGGATGGCCTCGAAGATCCCGGAGTCGATATTGCTCTTGATCTGGCCGAGGCCGCCGATGATCTTGCTGTTGCCGGCGGCCCAGCCGATCCGCCAACCCGTCATGTTGTAGGTCTTGGAGAGGGAATGAAATTCGATGCCGACCTCGATAGCGCCGGGAGTTTCCAGGAAACTCGGGGGCAGGTAGCCGTCGTAGGCCATCTCCGAATAGGCGAAGTCGTGGCAGATCATGATATCGTGCGCCCTGGCGAAGGCCACCACCTTGACGAAAAATTCCGGCGTGGCCGAGGCGGCGGTGGGGTTGTTCGGGTAATTCAGGAACATCATCTTCGCCTTGGCCAGGACCTCGGCCGGGATCTTGTCCAGATCGGGCAGGAAACCGTTTTCCTTTAAAAGGGGCATTTCGTAGGGAATTCCCCCGGCGAACTGGGTGGCGATCTTGTAGACCGGATAGGCGGGGCTGGGAACCAGGACCACGTCGCCGGGATTGATGAAGGCCAGCGGAATATGGGCGATGCCTTCCTTGGAGCCGATCAGCGAGACCACCTCCTTCAAGGGATGGAGCTTGACTCCGGTCCGCTTGTCGTACCAGGCGCTGACCGCCTCCCGGAAGTTGTTCATTCCGGTGTAGCTCGGATAGCGGTGGTATTGGGGCTTTTGGACGGCCTCGCACAAGGCGTCGATAATATGTTGCGGGGTAGGCTGGTCGGGATCGCCCACCCCGACGTCGATCACGTCGACGCCCCGGGCCTTGACCTCGTCCTTCTTGCGGTCGAGCTCGGCGAAAAGATAGGGCGGCAACTGCTTCAGGCGGTCTGCTTTTTCAATTTTGATCATCGCTGATATATCCTTTTTAAATCGTCTTTAAATTTTTACTCAAGTTTGAATCAGAGATCCTGAAGACCAAGCACATCGAACATCGAGTAGATCCCGTTTGACCGGCCGGTCACCCAGGCGGCGGCCAGGGTCGCGCCCTTGGCGAAGTTGTCCCGGCTGTGGGCCCGGTGGGTGATCTCAAGCCGTTCACCGGCTCCGGCGAAATAGACGGTGTGTTCGCCGACGATGTCCCCGGCCCGGATCGTCTGGATGCCGATCTCCTGATCGGTCCGCTCGCCGATAATGCCGTGCCGTTCATAGACCCCGACCTTGGCCAGATCGCGGTTGACCCCCTCGGCGACCATTTCGCCGAGCTTGAGGGCGGTGCCGCTCGGGGCATCTTTTTTCATGCGGTGATGGGCCTCGACGATCTCTATATCATAATCATCGCCGAGAATGGCGGCCATCTTCCGGGCCACCTTGAAGAGGACGTTGACCCCGACCGCCATGTTGGGCGCCTGCACGCAGGGAAAATCTACGGCCAGGCTTTTCAGTTCGGCCAGGTTTTCCGGGCTCAGGCCGGTGGTGCCGATAACCATGGCTTTCCGATGTTCGGCGGCCAGGCGGGCGAATTTCATGGTGGACTCATGGAAGGTGAAATCGATGATCACATCGCCCTGTTCGATCACCCCGGCCAGCCCGGCCGAGAGGTTCACCCCGAGTTTGCCGATTCCGGCCAGTTCACCGAGGTCCTTGCCGATCTCCGGGTTGCCCTCCTGCTCAAAACCGCCGGCCAGTTCCAGGTCCGGATGCTGCTCCACCATATAGGTTATACGGCGGCCCATGCGGCCGGCGGCCCCAGCCACGATTACTTTGATCATGATTACTCCTTTGGATTTCCGTTATTCAATCCGACGTAACCGTTCAGCAACACCACATCTTCGGACGATCGGCCCGGTGAACGGTTACAATCCGACAGCCCGTCAGCCTGCTTAAATCAGGCCGTAGGCGCTGATCACCTGCTTCATTTTTTCGAGGGCCTCGGCGGACATCTCGCAGATCGGCATGCGCGGATTGGCGCCCTTGATCTTGCCCATCAGGGCCAGGGTGGTCTTGGCGGGGACCGGATTGGTATCGAAGAACATCGCCTGGATCAGGGGGAACAGCCTGTAGTGCAACTCCCTGGCCTTGGCCATGTCGCCGGCCAGGGCGGCCTCCATCATTGCCGCCATATCGGCGGGCGCCACGTTCGAGGTAACCGAGATCACCCCCTTGCCGCCGATGGCCACGGTGGCAAGCGCGGTAAAGTCGTCGCCGGAGAGAACCGTGAAGTCGTCCGGACAGAGACGGATCACCTCGCTGATCTGATTCAAGTCACCGGTGGCCTCCTTGATCCCGACGATATTGGGGATCGCGGCACAGCGGGCCACCGTCGCCGGCAGCATGTTGACTCCGGTCCGGCTCGGCACGTTGTAGAGGATGATCGGGATATCGACCGCCTCGGCCACCGCCTTGAAATGGCGATAGAGCCCCTCCTGGGAAGGCTTGTTGTAATAAGGGGTAATGACTAGGGCCCCGTCCGCCCCGGCCTCCTTGGCATGTCCGGTCAGGGCGATGGACTCGGAGGTGGAGTTCGAGCCGCTGCCGGCGACCACCGGTACCCGGCCGTTTACCGTCTTAATAGTCAGCTCGACCACCCGCCGGTGTTCATCATGGCTCATGGTGGCGGACTCGCCGGTGGTGCCGCAGGGCACGATGCCGTGGGTACCGCCGGCTATCTGGAACTCGATAAGGTCGATCAGTTCCTGTTCGTCTATCTTACCGTCGGTGAACGGGGTCACGATGGCAACGAAGGCGCCTTTGAACCGGGTCATAATATCCTCCTGAATTTATGAAAATAAATCGATATATCGGCAAATTTGATCAGTTCGCAAAAAGTCGGAAAACCCTTCGACAGGCTCAGGGTGAGTGTTAAATCAATAAGTTATTCCGCTCATCCTGAGCCAGTCGAAGGAGCCGTTCCCCTGCCATTTTTACGGGACCGGCAGGTAAAAAGCAAATAAAAACCCCAAAAAAAAACCTGAGAGAAACGTCTCTCAAAGAGCCTCTTCATTAAGAATTCCATCATAGATGAAATTGGCCGGTCCTTCCAGAAAGACCTCGGCGATCCGCTGCTCATGCCGCGATTCCTGATCAACCGCGGCGGGCGACTCGTCAAGTTCGATCAGGGAAAAATGAATGGTCAAAAGATCGCCGCCTGAAGTCCTGACCGGAACCGGCGAAGTGACATGACCGTGCAGGGCGGCGATGATCGCCGAGGCGACCGCCCCGGTGCCGCAGGCCATGGTCTCGTCCTCCACCCCCCGTTCGTAGGTACGGACATAAAGTTCTTTTTCGGAGATCTGGACGAAATTGACATTGGTCCCGGCCGGTTCGAAAAGCTTATGAAAACGGATATATTTGCCCCATTCCCGGATCGGCACATCGCCGTTCTCCTTAACAAAGTGGACCGCGTGGGGCACCCCGGTATTGATCGAGTGGACCTCTTTTTGCTGGCCGTCAATCTCAATCGATCTGGAGAGAAATATATCGATGGGCGGGGTCAGCCTGATCTTGACGCTGTCGCCGACCATCTCGGCCTCGATCAGCCCGGCGATGGTCTCGAAATGCATCCTGGCCGGGGCGATTCCCCTGCTGTAGGCATAGCGGGCCGCGCAGCGCGCCCCGTTGCCGCACATCTCCGCTTCGCTGCCGTCGCCGTTGTAGAACTGCCAGCGGAAATCGGCCCGGGCGGATTCCTCGAGCAGAATCAGGCCGTCAGCCCCCACCGAAAAACGGCGCCGGCAGATCCGCGCGGCGAGTTCGGCCATCCGGCCCTTTTCGATCTTGCGGTCGCGGTTGTCGATAATGATAAAATCGTTGCCGGTACCGCTCATCTTGGTAAATGAAATCGGGCTGTCCATCCGGGTCTCCGCTTTAATCCCGCAAAAAATCGGGGATCACTTCGCCCCGAATCAAACTCTCGTAGGTTTCCCGCGCCCTGATCACCTGATAGCGGTCAGCCGCCACCATGACCTCGGCGACCCGGGGCCGGGAGTTATAGTTGGAGGCCATCGAAAAACCGTAGGCGCCGGCGCTCATCACCGCCAGAAGATCGCCGGGAGCGCTGATCGGCACCTCCTGGTCCCGGGCCAGAAAATCGCCGGTCTCGCAGATCGGCCCGACCACATCGGCAACCTCGCGGCCGCCATCCCCTTCAACCACCGGCTTGATCGCGTGATAGGCGTCATAGAGGCTGGGCCGGGCCAAGTCGTTCATGCCGGCGTCGACCACGACGAATTTCTTGGTCGGCCCCGTCTTGGTGTAATGAACCCGGGTGACCAGAATGCCGGCGTTGCCGGCAATCACCCGGCCGGGCTCGAAAATCAGGGTGAAGTCCAAATCGCCGATCTCCTTTTTGATCGCCTCGGCATACTCGGCCGGCAGGGGCGGGCTTTCCTCATTGTATTTGATGCCCAGGCCGCCGCCCAGATCGAGATGGGTGACATCAATGCCCCGCTCCCGCAGTTTGGCGATAAAGATCTTCAGCTTGCCGAGGGCGTCGATAAAGGGACTCAGTTCGGTGAGCTGGGAGCCGATATGGCAGCTCACCCCCTGAACCTTGATATTGGCCATTTCCGTCGCCCTGGCATAGACCTCGTCGGCGGTTTCGATGGGGATGCCGAACTTGTTCTTGGCGAGTCCGGTCGAGATGTAGGCGTGGGTCTTCGGATCGACGTCCGGGTTGACCCGGAACGATACCGGCGCCACGACCCCCAAACCGGCCGCGACCTCCTGGAGGGCGTCAAGCTCCTGTTCCGATTCGACATTGAACTGGAGAATGTTTTCCTTGAGTGCGTATGCCATCTCCTCCCGGCTCTTGCCCACCCCGGAATAGACGATTCTGGCGGGGTCGACTCCCGCCTTCAGGGCCCGGAACAGTTCGCCGCCCGAAACGATATCGGCGCCGCCGCCCAGCCCGGCGAACAGTCTGAGGATGGCGATATTCGAGCAGGCCTTGACCGCAAAACAGCTCAGGTGCGGAATCGAGGCGAAGGGGGTGTCAAAGGCCTTAAAATGCTGACTGAGGGTGGCGTGGCTGTATAGATAGAAGGGGGTGCCGACTTCGGCCGCTATCCTGGCGACGGGAACCGCCTCGCAGTGGAGCTCCCCGTTTTTATAGTTGAAATGATTCATATCCGTTCCGTTTTGTGGTTCGCACTGTTTTGCCGGCTTCAGGCTGGTCAGTCAGGTGCCGGGTTGTTTGATGGCGTCGCAAAAAACACCACTCCTTGTACCCCAAGGGTTCTGTTCAATCCTCCCTTGTGGAGGGCACTTCCTGCGGGGCGTTTATCGAACTTTTTGCTTAGCCATCCCATTTTAAGGGTCTGGGGATGCCCGAACCTCTTATCGTTCCCCTTCGCTCCGCGCTTTTCCGGCCGGAGGTCGCCACTCGAAACGGACCGGTTCCGACGGGCGGCTGATCACCCGCCAGCCCACTTTGGTTTTAACCCGGTAATAGTAGATATGACCGGCCTTAAGCTCTTCGTCGCGGTAGGTCAGGGTCTCCTCCCAGCCGGCGGGATCATCCTCGCCGGTAATGACCCCGACTTCAGTGTATCGCACCGGACAGTTTTTGCAAAAATCGTCCAGCCCATATTCCGCTCTCTCGATCAGGTAACTGTCGATCTCCGGCAACCGGCGCCCCTGTTCGCTCCGCACCGGCGGCGACCAGAAGAGGGTGACGCCCCTGTCGTCCAGCTGATAGGCGAGATCGGCGATCGGCAGAGGGATTGCCGCCTGGGGCGGGATCGGCGCGGTTTTTTTGCCGCACCCAGAAAGCGCCGCCGCCAAAACCAGCATTCCGGCGAGGATCAGGAGGAAGCGCCGCATCATTGCCGCGCCAAGCCCAGTTCTTTTTCCGCCCTGGCCAGCGCTTCCCCGACCCGCACCGACGAGGTGCCGCCGATGGAACGCCGGCTCTCCACCGAGCCTTCAACACTCAGCAGAGCGAAGACATCCCGGTCGATCACCCCGGCGAATTTCCGCAATTCTTCAATGCTCAACCCGGGCAGGTCCTTGTTCTGCTCGATGCAGTAGGCGACGACCTTGCCGACCACCGCATGGGCCTCCCGAAAGGGCATATCCTTGGTGACCAGGTAATCGGCCAGGTCGGTGGCGGTCATAAAGCCGCCGCTGCCGGCCGCGCCGGCAAGGCGCTCGCTATTGAATTCCAGGTTCTCCATCATCTCGGCGGTGATCGCCAGGCAACTCCCCAGGGTGCGGACCGTATCGAAGACCGGCTCCTTGTCCTCCTGGAGATCGCGGTTATAGGTCAGGGGCAGCCCCTTGAGCAGGGTCAGGAGAGTGACCAGATTGCCGACCACCCGGCCGCTTTTGCCGCGGATCAGCTCGGGAATATCCGGATTTTTCTTCTGGGGCATGATGCTGCTGCCGGTGCAGTGGCTGTCGGCCAGGGTCACGAAGGAG
>JBHEOZ010000063.1:0-9019 GCA_046260555.1 Desulfurivibrionaceae bacterium | reverse complement strand
GCATCTATGTCTCAGTTCCCAACGGGGAAGTCTGGAGCAATTCCATCAAGAATTTCAGCCGCAACGGCAAACGGCGCCTGGATGTGGTGGTCGGTATTTCCTACGGCGACTCGATCGACGCCGGCCTGGAGGTCTTGCGAAAAATCATGGAAGGCGAGTCGAGATTCCTTCAAGAGCCGCCGCCTCAGACCATGGTGACAGCCCTGGCGGACAGTTCGGTCAACTTGCAGCTCAGGGGCTGGGCCACCACGGACGATTACTGGCAGACCTTATGGGATCTGAACAAACGGGTCAAGGAGGAGATCGAACAGGCCGGGCTGACCATTCCATTCCCCCAGCGGGATGTCCATCTTATCGCCGAGCCGGACCAGACCCAGTGAAGTAACCGGGTTTGAGATTGGCTTTGAGCCGATTATCCCCGGCTTTTTATGCTGTTGCCCCTCCGAAATTTTTCATCGCCTGCAACCGCGGGCCAAAGTGTTTAACCGCTCCTGGAAATCATCCGGGCACGGCGGATTTCTTGTTTATGTGGTATTTTGTATTGAGCGGCTGGAGAATTTATTCGGGATAACTTAGAAAAAGAAGCGGCTGGCCAAGGTTCGTAACAGTCCGGCGATTTCAATCAAGCCTCTCAAGGAAAAAAAATGAAAAACGAAGAATACCGCAATAAGGCCCTGAAGATCCATCCCTGGGTCTGCGCCAAGTGCGGCCGGGAGTTTGCCGGCAAAAAGCTTTCGGAACTGACGGTTCATCACAAGGACCATAATTACAAGAATAACCCGCCCGACGGCAGCAACTGGGAACTGTTATGCATCTACTGCCATGACAATGAACACTCCCGCTCCCTGGAAGCGGAATGGCAGAGCCCCGGCGACTCGGCTTCCACCCGGAAAACGGATGTAACCTACAACCCTTTTGCCGATCTCAAAAAGCGGCTGGGTTAACCGAGTTGACCTGGTACCCCGTTAGACCGATAAGCCCCTATTTTTTCAGGATTATCCTGGCATCCGCGGCCACGCATCTCTCTTTCGAGCACATCACCGGATTGAGGTCGATGGATTCGAAATGATCGGCCATATCCATGACCAGCGCGGAGAAGGCGAGAAGGGCGCGGCTCAGCTTGTCCATATCGACGGCTTCGGCGTTTCGGTATCCTTCCAGGAGGCGGCGCCCTTTCAGGCGGTCGAGCATGGCGCAGACATCCGTTTCGGTAAGCGGCGCCAGCCGGATCGTCACATCCTGGTAAATCTCGGTTCCGGTGCCGCCCATGCCGAGGAGGATCACCGGGCCGAACTGATAATCCATCTTGGCGCCGATAATCAGTTCAACGCCCTTGACCATCTCCTCGACCACCACGCCGGCAAAATCCGGCAGCCGGCTGAACCGTTCGTAGACGGAAATCAAGCTCTCTTCATCCCTGATCCCCACCGCGACGCCTCCGGCGTCGGACTTATGGACAACGGAGGGCGAAACCACCTTGACCGCGACCGGGTAACCGTTGTCGCGGCAGAAGGCTGCCGCTTCGTCAACGCTTTTCGCCCAGCGATATCGCGGCACATCGATGCCGCCAATGGCCAGAATCCGCTTGGCTCCAGGCTCCATCACCCAGCCGTGGGGCCGGGCCGCCTCGATTATCTCGATAATTTCATTTAACATGGCTGCCTCCTGTGTAAAGCCTCGACCATCAGCACCGCCCCTTCGATGGAGGACGATACCGGTACCCGGTTCACCTCGAAGCCTTCGAACAGCATCCGGTATTTTTCGACATGGGGCACGTAGGCGATCAATGGTTTTCCCGACCCCCTGTGAATCTGGCTGAGGCGGGCGCCGAGGTCGGAGGATATTCCCGGCAGATAGGGGAGCAGCAGGATGAGCAGGCAATCGATGGAATCCATCTCGGCGAGAACCGAGGCACTGTGCACGAAATCCTCCTCCAGGGCGCTTCCGGTCAGGTCCACCGGATTACTGATGGTGGCAATATCCCTGATGTTGTCCGAAAGCACTTTCTTGAGCCCGCCCTGCTCCTCTTCCGAAAAAGCCGCCACCTCGAGGCCGTAGGACTGGCAGCTGTCCACGGCCATGGCGCCGTGGCCGCCGCTGCTGGTGATGATGCCTATCCGGGACGCGGTTTTATCCGGATAAAAGCTCAACGATTCGCAGAAGGAGAGGAGCTCCTGCTCGTTTCTGGCCTCGGCGATGCCGTGTTGGGCCATGACATCGGAAAAGACCTTGTAGTCTCCGGCCATGGACGCGGTATGGCTCGACACGGCCCGGCTGCCGTTCGCGGTCCGGCCCGCCTTCATGATCACCACCGGTTTCGGACATTGTTCCGCCGCTTTTACGAACCGGCGTCCTTCATCGGCGCCAAAACCTTCCACGTAAAAGGCGATCACCCCGGTGGCGGGATCGGAAGCGAGATAACGAAGCATCTCCTCTTCCCGGATCAGGGCCTTGTTGCCGATGCTGGTGGCGCTTGAAAGGCCGATGCCCTCTTCAAAAAACTTGATGAGCAGATCAACCAGAATACCGCCGCTCTGGCTGACAAAGGCGACATTGCCGCGGCCGGGGTGGACCATCCGTTCACTGGGCAGAAAAAAGGTATCGACCCGGTGGGGCGCATAGATCCCGAGACAGTTGGGGCCGATAAAGGGAAAATCCGCTTCTTTAGCGAGGTCGCGCAGTTCATCCTGCATTTCCGGATGGCCGGTTTCCGCGAAACCGCCGGAAATCACCACCGCCCCGCCGACCCCGGAATCGATGCATTCGCCCAGGACCTTGACCGCAAATTCGGCCCGGACGGCGATAATGGCAAGGTCGATCTTCGCATCGATTTCGGCGAGGGAAGCAAAAACCCGTTGCCCCTGGAGCTGCCCGCCCTTGGGATTGACCCCGAAGACCCGCACGGGATAGCGCAGCAGATTCTTATTGAAGATAACATTGGCCGGATGCCGGTCGTTGGAGAGGGACACTCCGATAACGGCCATCGTCTTCGGCTCGTACAGCGGCTTTAGATTCATTTCATTCACCATTCAGATTTTGATGGCGTCGCAAAAATCGCCAGCTCCCGCGTTGCTGCAAATTGTCTCGTCATTGCAGCGTACTGAAGTACGCTTCATTCCTCGAAATTCGCGCGCCTTGGATCCGGCGATTTTAGCTTAGCCGTCCCCATCGAGATCGATGGCGTCGCAAAAAGTAGCCAGCTCCGGCGTTGCTGTAAATTGTCTTGTCGTTGCAGCGTACCGAAGTATGCTGCATTCCTCGAAATTCGCGCGCCTTGGAGCAGCTGGCGACTTTTTGGACGCCATCATTGTTGATTGTATGTATTTAGGTTAGATTACTCAACAAATTCTTAAAAGTGCGATGGTTTGAGGTCTATGTTTAAATTTCTTCATACAGCAGACATACATCTTGACAGTCCCCTGAAAGGTCTCGAAGCCCATGAGGACGCTCCGGTTGCCGAGATCCGCAGCGCGACTCGACGTGCTTTTGATAATCTGATCGATCTGGCGGTCGAGGAAGAGGTGGATTTTGTCCTGATTAGCGGGGATTTGTATGACGGTGACTGGAAGGACTATAATACCGGTCTTTTTTTCGCCGGCAGGGCAGGGCAGCTCGATAAAGCCGGGATAAAGGTCTTTATGGTCTCCGGGAACCACGATGCCGCCAGCCAGATCACCAGGGCCATGCCCCTGCCGGCCAATGTTACCCACTTTTCACATAAAAAAACCCAATCCGTCAAACTGGATGATCTTGGCGTTATCATCCATGGGCGGAGCTACCCTTCCCAGGCTGTAACGGAAAATCTTGCCTCGCAATATCCCTCGTATGATTCCGGCTATTTTAATATCGGTCTGCTCCATACTTCCCTGAACGGCAGGGCAGGGCATGAAAATTATGCCCCCTGTACCGCGGCTGAACTGAAAGTCAAGGGCTATGATTACTGGGCCCTCGGGCACGTCCATCAGCGGGAAATCGTTTCCGAGGATCCCTGGATCGTCTTCCCCGGCAATGTCCAGGGGCGCCATATCAGGGAAACAGGAGCCAAGAGCGCCACCCTGGTGACCGTTGAGGATGGCAGGATCAGCGGGGTTGACGAGCGGGAACTGGATGTGCTGCGCTGGGCGATCTGCGATGTCGATCTGGCCGAATGCGCGACCAGCGGCGATGTCCATGCCAAGGTTCGTTCCGCCATGGAAAATGCCCAGGCCGGGGCTGATGGCAGGACTCTGGCCCTCAGGTTGCGTTTGCTGGGCAGCTGTCCCCTCCATTCGGAATTGCATGCCCGTTCAATCCATTGGGGCGAAGAGTTTCGAGGTATTGCCGCGAGTCTGGGAGAAGTCTGGCTGGAAAAAGTGAAGTTCAGGACCACCAGGAAAACCAGTCTGCAAGATCTTATCGATGAAGACTCTCCTTTTGCGGGACTCTTGAAGGCTGTCGAGGCCTTGAATTTTAATGAAGAAGAGCTCTTAAGTTTAGTGCCCGATCTTGCCGGCCTCAAAAGCAAGTTGCCGGCGGAGCTTTTGAAGGATGAGCTTCTCTTTACAAGTCAACCGGATGATTTGATGGAGTTGCGGGAAGAGATCAGGGAGCTTCTGGTCGCCAAGCTCCTTCAACACGGGGATGGGGCATGAAGCTTATCCGCCTTGACTTGAAGGCTTTCGGACCTTTCTCGGAGCGAAGCCTGGACTTTGCTTCCCAAAAGCCTGGCCTGCACATTATTTTCGGCCCCAATGAAGCGGGGAAGAGCAGTTCGCTCCGGGCACTCAAGGCCCTGTTGTACGGCTTCGATGAACGGACTTCCGATAATTTTCAGCATGCCAGCGACCAGCTCCTGGTCGGTGGCGCCCTCCAGGGCAGAGATGGTCAGGAACTCGTCTTTTCCCGCCGCAAGAAACGCAAGGCGGATCTCCTCGATTCCGAGGGGAATCCAATGGATCCAGGCAGACTCGCCGCTTTTTTACATGGCATTGAATTAGATCTTTTTAAATCCCTTTACGGAATAGATCATCGGGTTTTGGTCCAGGGCGGGGAGGATATCCTGGCTCAGAAAGGGGAGATGGGGCAAGCTCTTTTTGCCGCCGGGGCCGGGATATCCTCGCTCAAGAAAATTCTGGAAGCCCTGGACGCCGAAGCGGATGAACTGTTTAAAAGCCGTGGCACCAAACAACGGATCAACCAGGCCATCAGTGCTTATAAGGATTTGAAAAGGACGGTCAGGGAGGCAAGTCTGCTTCCCGGTAAATGGAAAGAGCATAAAAAGCGCTTGAAAGATGTCGAGGCTGAACGGGAGAGGCTTGAGGAGGAGAAAGGAGAGAAGAGTGCCGAGGTGCGGCGGCTTGCTCGCCTGCAACGGGCAATTCCCGAGTTGGCGAAGCTTGACAACCTTGATCAACAATTGCGGAAACTGGGAGAGGTGGTGGTCTTGCCTCCGGAGTTCTCGGAAAACTTGCGGCAATTGAAGCAGGAAATCCGTGAAGCGGAGTTGCAGATCAATAGCAGCGGGGCGCGCTTGCAAAAGTTGCGGGAGAAACAGCAGGGCATCTCCCTGAATCAACCCCTTCTCGATCATGCCGAGGCGATAGAGGATCTCCATCAACGGATCGGCGGCTATCGGAAGGGGACCCAGGACCGTGAGAAGCTGGAAGGCATGCGGATCGCCCACCGTAAAGAGGCGGGGACACTTATTGAAGGGATCCGCCCCGATTTGACCCTTCAGGATGGTGATGGATTGCGGCCGGTCCTGGCCAGGAAGAGAACTATTCAAGCTTTAAGCTCTCAATATGAAGCCCTCACCCAACAGCAACTGCAGACGCGCAGGCAGAAAGAAAAAGCGCGAAAAAACCTTGAAGAAATAAATAACTCTTTATCCGGCCAATCCCCTTCGCAAAACGGCGGCGAGCTCCAAAAAGTGCTGAAACCGGCGCGGAATGCCGGCGACCTGGATGGGCTGATCGATCAACTTTCCCGGGAGATTGAATCGGCTAAGGAAGCGTGCCGGCTTGACCTGAAGAGGCTTGGCTTGTGGTCCGGAGAGATCGTTCAACTTATGGAATTATCCTTGCCCCTGCCTGAAACGGTGCGGCGCTATGAAGCTGATTTCAGCGAACTTGATAATGACGAAAAGCAGCTGCGAAAGGATCGCCAATCGGTGGAAGCCGATTTGAAGGAGGGTGACAGGCAAATTCGGGAAATAGCATATGGCGGCGAGGTCCCGAGCGAAGATGATCTGGCCGCATCCCGGGATAAGCGGCAGGATGGCTGGCTTCTCTTGCGCCGTCAGTGGCTTGGCGGAGAAGACGTTTCAAAAGAGGCCGGGGAGTATGACCCCGGGCGGGACCTGGTTGAGGCCTATGAAAAATATGTGGCGGAGGCGGATCATATCGCGGATCGCCTGCGGCGTGAAGCGGGCCGGGTCAGCAAGGCCGCTGATTTAAGGGCCGGGATTGAAACGCTTGAGGAAACCATTCGGGAAATTGCCCAGCACCGGCAAAATCTGCAAAAAAGCAAAGAGCGTCTTGTCGACGAATGGCGGACGGAATGGAATTCCGCCCGGATTAAACCCCTGTCACCCAAGGAAATGCTCAATTGGATCTCCGAGATTGACAGCCTGCGCCACCGGTTGAGCGAGATATTCAACAAGGAAGCGGCGCTTAACGAAAAGGATACGGCGCGGCAAAAGCTGATTAACGCCCTCGTGGAAGAGCTGAAAAAACTGGGTGAAAGCGTGGAGCATACCGGCAGGGACTTGGCGCCGGTTCTGGTCTTCGCTGATTCAGTTGCAGAGAAAATCAGCATCCATAAGAGTGGCTTGGGGAAGCTTCAGGATAAAGAGGCGCAGTTCAAAACGGAACTGGACCATGCCCTGAATGAACTGGATGAAGCTGAAGCGGCCGGGGCCGCCTGGAAGGAAAAATGGGATAAAGCCCTCACCGGCCTGGGACTGGCGGAAGAAATATTGCCCGGCGATGCTCTCGACCTGCTTGAAAAGCTTGACGCCTGTTTTGACAATCTTGAGAAGGCAAAGGAATTCCAGAGTCGTATCAAGGGTATCGATCATGATGTCAAAAAATTCGGCGACGATATTCGAGCCCTCCTGGAAAAAACAGCCCCGGAACTAAAGGCTTTATCCCCGGACCAGGCGGTTCTGCAACTGCATACCATGCTTGGCAATACCAGGCATGGCAAGGATCTGCTGGAAAAGAATACCGAAGAAATTGAAGCCCTGACTGCGGAAACAGGCACGGCGGAAAAGAGTCGGCAGAGCTTTACCGAACAGATGGCGGAGCTGCTCGAAACGGCAAAATGCGCCAAAGAGGCGGATTTAACCGAGGCAATCAGGAAATCCTCGGAATATCAGCGCCTGACCGAGAAAATTTCCGAGGTGGAAGCTTCCCTGGCTGAAATAAGCGAGGGTATTTCTCTCGAGGAAATCAAGGGGCAGGCCATGGCCGTGGTTGTGGATGAGTTGCCGGGACAGATCGCCTCTCTGCAAAGGCGGATCGATGATGATCTCTATCCCGGAATCAAGGAGGCCTCCCAGCGCATCGGTGAAGAGAAGAGAGAACTGCAACATATGGACGGCGGCGGCAAGGCGGCGGAAGCAGCCGAGGAAATGGAACAGGTGGCGGCCAGGATAAGGGGGCTTGTTGACCATTACACCCGGATCAAGTTGGCTGCCAAGGTTCTGCACAGCGAAATTGAACGTTACCGGGAGGCACACCAGGACCCGATTTTGAAGGTTGCTTCAAGAATTTTTTCCGAGTTGACCATCGCCTCGTTTGCCGGTCTTCGTGCGGATGTGGACGATAACGGCAAGGCCATTTTGATTGGGATGCGATCCGATGACAGCCGGGTGCCGGTAGAAGGGATGAGTGACGGCACCCGTGACCAGCTTTACCTTGCCCTCCGCCTTGCCACCCTCGAATGGCGTCTTGAAAACAGCGAAGCCATGCCCTTTATAGTCGATGATATATTGATCAATTTTGACGATGAACGTTCCAGGGCAACCTTGGAGGCCCTGGCCGATTTATCGGACAAGAATCAGGTAATTCTTTTCACCCACCACCAGCAGATAGTGGAAACGGCAAGGAAGCTGGATGGTGGCGAGGTGCTTGTGCATGAGCTTTGATTTTTAAAGCTTCGACATGGCAGCGAAACAATCCAGCAATGTGTAACTAGCTGAAAAATAACGGTCGTGCTTCGTCGCCTTGCACTTCCCAACGACATTCTTCCCCCCTCTCCTCACCCGAACCTATTTTTCTTCCCGATCCTCTACCATCTCCGAAGGAATGCGCTTTCCGGTATCGGTATATTCCGCCTTAACGGAAGATCTGCCGATCAGCCCGGGCACATTTATCGATTCAGCTTTCTCCCGCATCAGTCCCTGCAGGGCATTTTCCAGGGTGGCCATCTCGGTGATGTTCATCTCCCGCATGATCTCCCGGGCTGATTTTCCCTGTTTAGCCAATTCCCATAATCGCTTCATATTGATCGCTATCTGCTGTTCCATGCCATCTCCTTTGATTTAGAGGTTGTGTCATATTCAGTGCAATATAGATGCCGATGGTCTCCGGTCAGTCGATTCTTGAATTTTCATGGTTAAAGCGGCGATGGTATGAACCTTGCTCTCAATATGAAATAAGCGGAACTAACCGGGTGTTGAAAATGATCTGCTGGAATTTCAAGGCGGGCAGTGATGGCTGGAAAGGCTTGTCGATAAACGGTTAGCGGATCTTCTTAACCGTTTTAGGGTTTTGAGGTTGTTGGCCGGCCAGTCCCGGCGAAGAGGGAAATTGTCCTTTAATGCAGGATGATGCCCGTCCGAGAGGGAAAGAATTAATTCAATTTAAAAAGAGGGCGACGGAAATGACAGAAAAAGAAGCGTATCAAAAAAAAAGGAGTGCCCAGCTTCGCGAATGGCAGGCGAAAATCGAAGGGCTGAAGGCTAAGGCCGATAAGGCCGCCGCCGAGCAGCAAATCAAATTCTATAAAGAAATCGAGTCCCTGCGCAAGAAGCAGA
>JBHEOZ010000062.1:0-9160 GCA_046260555.1 Desulfurivibrionaceae bacterium | reverse complement strand
AACCAGAAGGAATATATCGAGGCAATCCGCCATAACGATATCGTTTTCGGAATCGGCCCGGCCGGAACCGGCAAAACCTATCTGGCCGTGGCCATGGCCGTGGCCGCCTTTACCGCCAGGGAGGTCAAAACCATCATTCTCGCCCGGCCCGCCGTAGAGGCCGGGGAGCGCCTCGGCTTCCTGCCCGGCGACATGGCCCAGAAGGTGAACCCTTATCTGCGCCCGCTCCACGACGCCTTGTACGACATGCTCGGGGTCGAGAAGACCTCGAACCTCATCGAGCAGGGCGCCATCGAAATCGCCCCCCTTGCCTTCATGCGGGGCCGCACCCTCAACAGTGCTTTCGTCATCCTCGACGAGGCCCAGAACACCACCCGTGAACAGATGAAGATGTTTCTGACCAGACTGGGCTTCAACTCCAAGGCGGTTATTACCGGTGACATAACCCAGATCGATCTGCCGACGGACAAAGGCTCGGGTCTGATCCATTCCATGAAGATCCTTAAAAAAATCAAGGGAATATCATTCGCGACTTTCAACGAAACCGATGTAGTCCGCCATCCCCTGGTCCAGGAGATAATCCTTGCCTACGGGAAGGACACGGACGCCCGCAAGAGCACCGGCAAAAGATCATGATCCCTCGGGCTGTTTTTATTAAGAGGTTCCGGCCATGCCGGTATTGATCAGATCGGAAGCCGGCGATGACTTTCCGGTAAGTCTTGAATCCCTGGAGAGGACCGGCGCCCGGCTGCTCGGGCAGTATGGCCTGGATAACGCCGAGCTCAGCATCCTGCTGACCGGCGACAAACACATGGCGGAGTTGAACCGGTCTTACCGGCGGAAAAGCGGAGCGACCAACGTGCTCTCCTTCCCCATGCCGGCGGGGGAAGAGCCCGGCAGCGCCGGCATGCTCGGCGACATCGTTATTTCGGTCGACACGGCAAGGCGCGAAGCCGGGCTGAAAAAGATTACCTGCCACCGAAGAATTGAACGGCTGCTGATCCATGGCTTCGTCCACCTGCTCGGCTACGATCATGAAAGATCACCGGCAGAGGCCGAAATCATGCTGGCCGAAGAAAATAAAATTATCGATAACCTCAAACGCCAGGAAAGGAGAAACGCCATGGTTAATCTGGCCATCAATGTCGATCACGTAGCCACCTTGCGCGAAGCCCGGGGCATCAACGAACCGGACCCGGTAACCGCCGCCGCCATCTGCGAACTGGCCGGAGCCGGCGGCATCGTCGTCCATCTCCGGGAAGACCGCCGCCATATTCAGGACCGCGATGTAAGGCTGATGCGGCAGCTGGTCAAGACCAAGCTCAATCTGGAAATGGGGGCCAGCGATGAGATCATCGCCATCGCCCTGGACCTGAAACCGGACATGATCACCCTGGTTCCCGAAAAGAGGGAGGAGTTGACCACCGAAGGCGGTCTGGACGTGGCCGGTCAGCTGACCAGGTTGAAGGAGGTAGTCGACCGGATGAAGGAGGCCGCCATCCCGGTTTCGATGTTCATCGACCCGGAATGGAAACAGATTGAAGCTTCAAAAAAAGCGGGCGCCACCTTTGTGGAGATCCATACCGGCCGCTACAGCGATGCCGCCGGCGAGGCCGAAGCGGACCATGAATTCGATCTTATCGTCACCGCCGCCGAAGAGGCCTACGAATCGGGACTGAGGGTCAACGCCGGTCACGGCCTTAACTATCTCAACACACCGAGGGTGGCCGCCCTTGAGACCATCGAGGAATTGAGCATCGGCCACGCCGTCATGGCCAGGGCGATCTTCGTGGGCCTGGACCAGGCGGTCCGGGAGATGCTGGACCTGATTCGCCTGGAAAGAGCGTACCCGTTCACCGGGGCGGTCGCCAAAGTATCCAAAACCGCCGGACTGTAACCGTTCAGCAGTGGTGCAGATTTGGACAAGCGGACCGGCGCCGCGTACCTCGTGTACGTAAGCCGGGCCGATCGTCCGAAGATGCGGTGCTGCTGAACGATTACGAAAGAGCGAACCGGAAAACCGGCCCCGCTACAGCTGCCTTTCCAGCGCCCTGATATTGTCCTGGCCGCCCAGCATCACCAGGATATCGGAGGAATTAATCACCGTGGCGGGACTGGGATTGAAGATCATCTCGTCATGCTCACGCTTGCTCGCCACCCCGATCAGGATGAGAAACACTGTAAACAGCTTGCCGCCGGTACTCAGGGGAAAGGTCTCACTATAGCCGACGGTGGTAATGGTGATCACCGTCATATAAAGGGCGTCAAGAAAGCCGGCCCCATCGATAAAAATGTAGCCGAAGACACCCAGGCCGAGAATCGCCAGGAACAAAATCCCAATGAACAGCAATCTTCTCATCCAGCTTTCTCCCAAAAAACAAATAAGGTTAGCTATTGGCAGGGTTCGATATTTATTTTATACTCGCTTTTCCGGTTGACCACGCGTTTTTCAAATCAGTTTACGGGTAAATACCATAAATTTCACTAACCTTAATTCCAGAAAGGAGCGACTATGAACATCTTGGTTTTCGGCCCCAACGGCAGCGGCAAAGGCACTCAGGGAGCGATTATTCATAAGAAATACAACCTGCCCCACATTGAGTCAGGCGCGATTTTCCGCAAGAACATCGGTGGCGGCACCGAACTCGGTAAACAGGCCAAGGAGTATATTGACCGCGGTGATCTGGTACCGGACGAAATCACCATCCCGATGATCCTTGACCGCCTCAAGGAAGATGACTGCAAGAAAGGATGGATTCTGGACGGTTTCCCGCGCAACAAGGTCCAGGCCGAAACCCTTGCCAAGGCCCTGAAAGACGAAGGCATCAATATTGACTACGTCGTCGAGATCGTCCTAGACCGCGAAGTGGCCAAACTGCGGATCACCGGACGCCGTCTCTGCGTCAACGATAATAACCATCCCAACCACATCGCCTTTGACGCCATCAAGCCGGTGGAAAAGAATGGAGTACTGGTTTGCCGGGTATGCGGCGGTGAACTGAAGACCCGGGCGGACGATCAGGACGATACGGCGATCAACAAGCGTCACGACATCTACTATGACGACAAAACCGGGACCATGGCCGCCGTCAATTTCTTCAAGTCTCTGGGAGGCTCCACCAAGGTGATCTCCGTCGACGGTGAACAGTCCATCGATGAGGTCAACGCCGACATCATGAAAGAACTGGCCTGATTAAGCAGCCCCGCTTCGTTCGAAAATGACGTAAAAAAGCCCGGGATCGAAATGATCCCGGGCTTTTTTTATCTGAATCCGTTAACCGGCGCCCTGAAAGGCGGCAAGGCGGCGGAGAAATTTCTCGCCGCGATCACGAAAAATCACAGCCGGACAAGGGCAAACGTCCTGTAGCCGTCACAGTTCAGGTTTGGGTAGCGGGTAAACGCGCCTGTTCGCGGCTTCAACCGCCGGAATTGTTCAAGACGGGCTCCAGCTTCGCAACACTCGGAACGGGCACCAGCTTCGCGACACCCGGAACGGGCACCAGCTTCGCCACACTCGGAACGGGCACCAGCTTCGCGACCCCCGGATTGGGAGTGAGATCCTGGTTCGAACCGAGAATCGCATCAAGGGAACACCAGAGGACACTGCCGAACATGACCAGGTTGGCAACGGTTGTCGTTGCCGTCTCGGCGCAGGTTTCGGAGGTTACCTGCATGTCATAGGGCTCGTAGCCCTCTTTGGAGATATTAACCAGAAACGGTTGATTGCGCTTCTTTTCGAGCTCGCACGGGGTTGTGCAGCTTTCGCCGGTGGAGAATTTAACGGAAGCCCCGGCAGGGATGCTGGTGACATTATACATTTCGGTGGTGCCGCGGATGATGGTGGCGCAACCGGCTAAAAGCGCCAAAGCGGCTAAAAGCGTCAGGTTTAAGATTAACGTACCCATTTACTGACCTCAATATTCCGGCAGCAAGTTCAAGTCCGCTTGCCGGAAGATAAACTTTACTATTTGATAACAGTTACTGAATATAACATCGAATAACGAAAATACCACATCTTTTTAGGGGCCGTTACGAAATGCCCATTACATTTTGCCCAGTTTTTTACGGCCCCTTATGCCGAGTGCGGCATTTCAATGTGATGGTTATTTATTTACAACGGCTTAGGGACCTTAAGCCGGCCACCAACAATTTTCACCCGAATCCGTGACGGCGATTGGGCAGCTCGCCCTTAGCAACCAGTAGAGAAAACAGGTAACAGATTAAGGGATAAACCACCCAGGATTGGCCGAACTCCCATCCGGTAAGCGATTACGGTGCCGGAGATGGTGTTTTAGAGTAGGCCCGGCGGTCTAACGCCGCCGTAACTGTTGGAGAGAGAAGAAAGAATCATCCAGTTCTATGCCGAAAGTGATCTCCCGGTAGGTCAGTTCGGTATATTCATCCGGCTTGTCGGCCGGAACCACCCGGAGCACGGCGGGGAGCTGTCGTCCGCCCATCTCCCTGATATCACTGAAAGTCGTGGACCGGGCCAGAATCAGGTCCTCATCATAGTAATGCGCGGCAACCGGCAAAAGGTTATCCGCCAGAACTACCATAACAATTCTTCCCCAAACCACCGGCACCTCTGGTTTGGGGTCAAGAGCAAACTCTATGATCTCCTTCCCCGCCCTTTCTCCCTCAAAAATAATGGCGGGCAGGTAATCCTCGGCAAGTTGCGATTCCTTGACCAGATCGTCGTTGGTGAAATGACTGCCCATCCAGGAACCCATCATCATGCTGGCGGTAAGACGAATCGTTCTATCGGTCTTGGGCAGGTAGGTATAAATGGCATTACCCGATTTCAGGGTAACCGTCCCCTTTTCCTTGCGGGGCGACAGGATTCTGACCAGGGACTTCTCCTCGCCGAGCGTCCAGCTTTCCATGAGGACCTCCCGGCTGTAATTGGCGGTAACCACCTTCATCTCTACAGTACTCCGGGAAGAATCAGCCCGCCACAGGTCATCGATTTTCGCCATGATCTGCCGCGCTCTGACCTCGCTTGCGGCCGCCTCCGCATATCCGCATAAAACGGGGGCCATTGCCAAGAGAATGAATAATATCCACTGAATCCTGCTGACCGGAAAAGTCATGGCATCTCCATTTTTTTTCTTAAGCTGAATCCGTTATCGAATGCCCTGGGAGGGCGAATGCAATTTTTTCTACCGCGAGATCACGAAAATTACAAGTTGATTAGGCCAGGCTGCCCAATGCTAACCGATCACGGGATAAGCCACCAAGAATTGGTCAATCTCCCAGCCGGTAAGCGATTACAGGGTTCCGGAGATGCAAGGCATCGGCCTGTGATGTGTACTGATGTACATGAGCAGGCCGATAACACAGCAGATTCGGTACCCTGTAATCGCTTACGCCCAATGGCCGTGTCGAATTATAGTCGAGCTGAATCGCGCTCGATTACAACCTGCAAAGAACCAATGCCGATTTCGAGGTAGGTAAAAAAAAGGGCCCCGCAAAAAGCGGGGCCCGATAATAACAACAAAGCTGACGGAAGAGACTTTTTAGAAGTCCGGTTCGTCATGACAGAGGTCGCAGTCCTGGGAGATGACCTTGCCGCTGTTGTTCTCATGCTCCCAGTTATGGCAACGGAAACAGCCGTAGCTGGGATCGGCGTACAGATAGCCGCCGTAATCCTCGGATTTATGACCCAGATGCCCCAGATAGGTTCCCCAGGTCACATTCATGTTCGGCCAGACATTAACCAGATAACTGTCAACCAGGTAGAGACCGGCCTTCTCGATATCGTCGCGATACTTGTCGATCTCCTCGCCGTTTCTCTGGTATTGGAGCTCCCGCAAGGCGGGTCCGATCTCGTTGGTGGCCGCTTCACGGCTGAGGTAGTCGGCGGTAAGCGCGGCAAGTGAATCTTCCCGGATACCTGGAATTTCACCGTTAATCTCATTGCTCAGGATACCGAAGTCGACAACCTCCGTGGGCAGATCGTAAATATGGGTGGGGCGGTTATGACAATCGATACAATCCATGGTGCGCCATTCGCCTTCAACACCCTCCGCAACGGCAATATCGCCCTGGACGAACTCGTCATGAGTGCCGTCGGGACGGGTAACCCGGACCTTGGCGATCTCGGTGCGTTTCTCGTCGACCGCCAGATACTCAACCTTAACGTCCTCGGAAACATGCCAGTGAATACCTTCGAATTTACTGGTTACCGGATTGCGGCCGCCGATATGCAGGGCAATCTCGTTGACTTCGGGCTCAAGCTGATTGTCATTTGAGAAATGGGTGAAGGTCTTAAGCTTTTTGCCATGAAATTTATCGGGCCAGTGGCAATGTTCGCAGGTATCGCGGGCCGGGCGGAGATGCTCGACCGGGGCCGGAATCGGTCTGCTGTAACTCTCGGTCAAAACCGCCACTACCTGGCGCAACCCGGAAATCTTGGCCTTGACAAACCATTGGGCGCCGGGACCGATATGACACTCAACGCAGGCGATCTTGGAATGGGACGAACGCTGGTAAGCGGTATACTCGGGGGCCATCACCTCATGGCAGACCATTCCGCAGAAGTAAGGGGAATCGGTAAAATGATAACCTTCATAACCAATAACCCCGAGGACGGAAACATTGATTACGGTCAAGGCAATAAAGCCGATCAGGAACTTACGATGCTTGGGATCGCTCAGGTTGATATGCAGGTGCTCACGTGAAATCCCGAATTTATGCCACTGACGCCGCCGCAGGAAGCCCGCGAGCGGGATCATCAACAAACCGGTGACCATGGCGCCCGGCAGCACCAGATAGGTAAAGACATTGGCGTAAGGATTGGAGATCAGACCAAGAAGATCGAAGATCAGACCGACTACCATCAAGGTGACGCTGATCGTGGTAAGCGCCACCCCCATCAAGCCGAGGGGAGATCTCCACATCCCTCGAATTATAAAGCTCCACGGGTTACGATCACCTCGGTCACTACTCGGAACATTTGCTTCATTTTCATTCTCACTCATTGCAACTTCTCCCCTATTACATAAAAGTTAATCAAAATAAAAAGAACAAAGCGGTAATACCCTACCGCCCAAAAAAAAATAGCCAATTATAATTTTCGCTCCCCCATAAAGCCGGGAGAGATAACCGTGCCATTCAACTCGTGATTTATCTTTGCCCAAAAGGCGTCGTGGGGCATTTTTGCTTAATCATGCCGTGACTTTTTGAAAGTTTGTCAACTTTGAATTCTGGAACCGTTAAGCGACTTTCAGCCTTGGACATCGCCTTGACAAAAACCTCGCAACCTTCGCACTGACTGGGCTCCCTGGCGCAGTATAACTTAGCCTGTTGCCAGCACGGAGTAGATTTGTCAACAAAGGCCGTACAGTTTTCACGAACATCTTCCGGACAGTTCTTAATCTGCCAGCACGGGGTCAGCTCCAGAAGTTTCTTGATCCCGGGAATACTGATTCCTTCCTCGTGAATAAACTTGCGCAAACAGCGGACCCATTCGATATCGTCATTTGAAAAAAACCGTTTATTGCCCTGCCGAGCCGGTTTCAACAACTCTTCTTCCTCATAAATTCTCAAGGTGCGGGGATGCACATCCAAAAGCTTTGCCGCCACACTTATCGGGAAAATTGCTTTTTTATTATCAAGCGACATTCCTGTTTACCTCTCTTGTTGGTTACCACACAACCAACAACCCCTGTTATCCGAAATCGGGGGCGTTAATATAGCATGATAAATCTTTTTTAAAACAAAAATTACATAGATAAAATGACCACCACAAACTAGTGTCTGTCCAGAAATGAGGATTTTTGTCCGAGAACGAGAAGCAAGGATGTCGGAAAAGCGCAGCGTACTCGGGTACGTGAGCACTTTCCGACTCCGCGGCGACGAAGTTATCGGGCAAAAAGACCATTTATGGACAGCCACAAACTACGAGCCAAACCGAATACACCAGGCTGGATTAGTCAGGTCACCGAACCGGCTCCCGTTCCGAGCCAGGCCGCCGGAAAACGAAAAGCCCTTAACGAGCACATTCACCGCTCCGCCGTGGTCCCGAGACGGTCTGCCAATCCTTTATTCCATCGTCCCATGACGGCCGACCCGGCCATGGCCACCAGACCGAACGACAGGACGCTAAAAACCAGGGGAATCCCGCCGGTGGTAAACAGGTCGGCCAGGAAAACCTTCAGCCCGCCGACTATCGCCAGAAAGCCGGCAATCCACGCTAATTCCGGATCCCGGCGCCGGCCGGAGATGATCAACAGAACAATGGCGCCGATGTTGATGATGATCGACCGCCCGCATTTCATGATATCGGCGGGATCGGCCGGAACCATGGGAGCGGCCAAATCGATAATCATGCTGAACAGCAGGTACAGACCGACCAGACCGACCAGTAAAAGCAGCAAGGCAGAACGGTCGCGACCATCGAGGTCGACGAAGATAGACCGGGCCGGCGGTGGATTGCGGCGAGACCAGTGGTACTGCATCAAGCCGAAAAGGGCCAGAGAAGCCGCGGCAGCCAACGAGGCCCGGGACGAAATGGTTTGTCCCACTTCATAAATATCAAATACCAATCCGGTCAACAGGGCAAAAACCGGATAAAGATAAGACAATATCCGGATAAAAGCACTTTCGCCAGGTCCGGAAAGACGCGCCAATCCGTAAGCGAACAGTGTCCAGATCGGAATCGCCCAGGCCACATTGCCGACGACTACCGGCGTCGCCACGGTCATTGCTAAAACGCCGGCGACAAAGGCGCCGGCCATCCCGACGGCAGATTCCGGCTTCCTGGTCAGCAACCGCCAACCCAAGGGCCAGGGTCAGGGAAAATAAGCCGAACAACCATGGTTGCTGCCAGTAGTCCCTCACAATGACGCCGCCGGCGCCAAAAAACAACAATACATTCAAGGAGGGGATAACCGCGTCATAGACGGTCGCTTTTGCCTTTTTGATATATCTGCCGACATAAAAGGCCAGATAAAGCCCCACAAAAGAAATCAGGAAAGGCGCCAGCCAGTCAGGATAAACATGGGCCGGCACCGGCTCCCCCCTTCCCAGGGGCGCAAAAACCTTAAAACTCCAGAGAGCCATGAACAGCAGGGTCAGCAGGGTGACCGGCCATTTCAGCTTGCCGCTTACCGAACGCTCCGAAGCTATAAAAGCCACGCCGTTGGCGAGCAATATAAGT
>JBHEOZ010000061.1:0-9215 GCA_046260555.1 Desulfurivibrionaceae bacterium | reverse complement strand
CTGATTACCAGGGGCTCGGTGGGGCAGCTGCCCAGAAAACTTTCCTACCTGGAAGGAATCTATGTCGACGGCGTCCCCAGCCGCGCATATCGCAAAAATCCTGTCAGGACGGGGTGACAACGCTTTTCGCCTGAAAAATGCTATGGCGAAGGAGTAAAAACAGATCCACGAAGCGATAGTGAAACCCAACCCAAAGACTTCAGTCGGGGATTTTCTGGAATTTTTAAGCAGAACAGCTTGCCCGTCAACCTGAGATGTATTAGAGTGTGGAGTTGAGTGGTAATAATTACTGATACCGCTTAGTTACTGAAGACATAAATCTGAAAAAGGCAACTTCATCGAAAGGTGAAGGCGCAAAATCACCGGTCTACCGGGAGTGTGACACTCCCAACGACAGCGGGATTGCCAGATATGACTCACCAAAGCATATTCTGTAAATCATCCTGCTGCGCCAGACAAAGCCCGGTGCAACAAGGATAACGAATATGCCATTTTTTCCCATCTCCCGAAGCAGCAGAACTCGATCCAAGACCTGTTATAAACACCAATCCCCCACGGCAATCGTTCTTTTCGCCGTCGCGGCCTTGATCGCCCTTTCGATCGGTCTTATCACTCCGGGTAAGGGTGCCGCCCAGTCGATCGTTAACAATTCGGTTCCCGATTTGCTCGCCGAATACGGCCAGGTAATTTACCGTGTTAATGAGGACAGCCCCAAACAACTATATATTATCGGGATCAGCCATCGAAACCCGGCATCCGGCCAGAACCACAGCGACACCGTCCGGACTCAGGCCGAGATATTTCGCATCGGCGAATGGCTCAACCGGCACAAGGATCTCGAACTTCTGTTGCCCGAGGGCTATTTCATTAAAAACAGCCGGTTATTTAATAAAGCCTCCGATCCGAATAATAATTTGTCCGACAATGTTCAGCTTCACAAGAGACTGGCCGACGAAAGCCATTTCGTAAATGCCGAGATGCTGCTTATGGAATCATTCGATATGCGCGCCTCTCAGGTTGAGGACCGGAATATCTATAAAGCCGTGCGCAGCAGTCTGAAAAACCTGAAAACGGACAATCTCGACAAATTATCGCCCCGGCAGAAGCTGGCGGAGCTGAAGTTTCTGCAGGAACTCCGCACCGCGAAGCTGCTCCAGAACATACCCGACGTAATTGAAGGCGAATTACGGAACGGCACGATCCGGAACTCTTTTGCCATGTTCACCATCGGTTTGAATCATGTCCCCCATATTATCCGCTACCTCGATGAAAATCCCGTCAGCATCGACGCCCCGAAAGATCTCGCCAACCTGAACGACTTTAACGCCGAACTCGATCTGCTTAAGAAAGGCTACGGAATTACCATTATCCTCCCCCGCACCCTGGCGAACAATGCTGAATTGCTGGAGACGATGAATCTCACCCGGATGCAGCTGGCCAGCAAGGAAGCTGAGACGCTCAGCCGGTAACCCCCCCGTATCTTACCGGCGCGGTCTTCACGCCTTTCCGGCTCTAATCAATCAGTCAGCCAACAAGCAATATGGCAAACCTGAGACTGAAAATACCGCCGCATGTCCAGGCCGGACTGTGCATCATCGCCATGGGGCTGCTCGACCGCTACCTGGAGCTGCTCCCCTTGCCGATCCCTTTCCGGCCCGTCATCGCGGCGGTTTTAATCGTTTTGGGCATCGCGGTCGGGGCGGCCGGGATTGTTTCGTTCCGGACAGAAAAAACCACCATCGATCCCCGCTCCCCGGAGAAGGCCGCCACCCTTGTCGTCTCAGGGGTCTACCGCTACAGCCGCAATCCGATGTACCTGGCCGTCCTCTTAATCCTCCTCGGCCTGGCCCTGTTCTTCGGAACCCTGGCCGCCTTTCTGCCGATCCCGCTCTTTGTCCTGTCGATCAACCGCCTGCAGATCGAACCGGAGGAGGAGGCCCTGGCAGCGGTATTCGGGGAAGGCTATCGGCAATACAAGGAAAAGGTGGGGCGCTGGCTGTAGAAGCGGCTTCAGCCGCGAAATTCCAAACGACTCCCCGCTTCATGGTTGCAGGCCTTCGCGGCTGAAACCGCTCCTACATCGAGTTTGGAGTCCGGGCGGCGCCTCCCCCTTCCTATCGGCCCGCCGCGCAGATCTCGTAAAAATCCCGCCCTGCAAGATCGTTGATGACCACGGCCGGGAACCTTTCCACCTCGAAGCGGAAAAGCGCCTCGGGTCCGGCATCCTCGAAGGCGATTACTTCGGCCCTGGTGATGCTCTTCGACAACAGGGCGCCGGCCCCGGCGATGGAGGCCAGATAGATCGCCCCGTGCTTCAGCATGGCGTCGCGTACCGCCCGGGAGCGTTTGCCCTTGCCCAGGGTGGCCTTCAGGCCCAGTTCGAGAAGCTGCGGGGTGTAGGGGTCCATCCGATAGCTGGTGGTCGGCCCGGCCGAGCCGATCACCTGTCCCGGCCTGGCCGGGGTCGGCCCCACATAGTACAAAAGCTGGCCGGCAAGATCGACCGGCAGCGCCCTGCCTTCGTCGAGGAGGGCGCAGAGACGGCGATGGGTCTGGTCGCGGCCGGTATAGAGAGATCCGGTCAGGCCGACCATATCCCCGGCGTTCAGGGTCTCGATCACCCCTTCGGCAAAGGGAATCGTAATCTCCCGGATATTTTCCAGGGCGGCCGGCATTACCTTGAGAAATGACATATCGCTACCCTTGTGAATCGAAGTGCCCGGGCCAAACCCGCCCGGTCAGGGTTCTTTCCTTGTGACGATGGGCATGGCACTGGATATTTACCGCCACCGGCAGGCTGGCGATATGGGAGGGGAACAGCTCGATATTGACGGCCAGGGCCGTATTGATCCCGCCCATTCCTTCAACCCCCTGCCCTTCCCGGTTCAATCGGGTCAGGATTGCGTTTTCGAGTTCGGCCACATCCCGGCGGTAATGCTGTTCGCCGAGGGGCCGGAACAGCGATCTCTTGGCCAGAAGCGCCGCCTTTTCGAAGGTGCCGCCGATTCCCACCCCGACCACCAGGGGCGGACAGGGGTTGGGCCCGGCCGCGAACACCGTCTCGCAGATAAAATCGACCATCCCCTCGATCCCGGCCGACGGCGGCAGCATCCGCAGACGGCTCATATTCTCGCTGCCGCAGCCCTTGGGCAGATAGAGGATCCGCAGATCGTCGCCGGAGTGGGATTCGAGATGGACGACGGCCGGGGTGTTGGTCCCGGTATTCTTCCTGGTCAGGGGATCGCAGACCGACTTGCGCAGATAGCCTTCCTGGTAACCCTGCCTGATTCCCTCCTGGACCGCAGCCTCCGGGTCGCCGTCGACAATGAGTTCGCGGCCGATCGAAACGAAGGCCACGCTGACCCCGGTATCCTGGCAGACCGGCATCTGCTCGCGGCTGGCGATATCGGCATTGACCAGGAGCAGGTCGAGAAGGTCCCGGGCCAAAGGCGAGGTTTCCCGGTCCCGGGCCTTGACCAGCCCTTCGAGGATATCCGGTTCCAGGTCGCAGGCCGCCTCGATGGCCATCTCCCGGACCGTTTCGGTAATTTGCGCGGTTTCGATAATCTTCATGGCAAGGTCACTTGCCGTTATCGAGCAGGGCCGAGAGATCGGCCTGCATGACGAAACTGTGCTCGGCGTCGGGGTAGGCGCCTTCCTTCACCTCGCTCCTGTAGGAAGCGACCGCCTCCTTGATCTGCGGGGCCAGGTTGACATAGGATTTCACGAACTTCGGCACGAACTTCTCGAACATGCCCAGCATATCGTGGGTGACCAGGACCTGGCCGTCGCAGCCCCCCCCCGCCCCGATGCCTATGGTCGGGATGGAGAGTTTTTCGCTGATCAGGGCCGCGAGTTGATCGGGGATGCACTCCAGCACCACGGCGAAGGCGCCGGCCGCTTCCAGATCCCGGGCCGAGTCGAGAAGCTGCCGGGCCGAGTCGAGATCCTTGCCCTGCACCTTGAAACCGCCGAGATTGCCGGCGGTCTGCGGGGTCAGGCCGATATGGCCCATCACCGCGATTCCGGCCCGGACCATGGCCCGGACGGTGTCGCAAATCTCGGAGCCCCCTTCGAGCTTGACCGCATCGCAGCCCGCCTCCTTGATGAAACGGCCACCGTTGACAATGGCGTCACGGGAACCGGTCTGGTAGGACATGAACGGCATGTCGCCAACCAGCAGGGCCTGCTCGACCCCGCGGCTCACCGCCCGGCAATGGTGGAGCATCTCCTCCATGGTAACCGGCACCGTCGAGTCATAGCCGAGCACCACCATCCCCAGGGAATCGCCGACCAGGACGATCTCGATCCCGGCCCCGTCGAGCATCCGGGCAAAACTGACCTCGTAGGCGGTCAGCATGGCAATCTTCTCGCCCGCTTTCTTCATGGCGATTATGTCGGGGATGGTCAATTTTCTTTTCTTCATAACTCTACCTTGGCAGAATTCACTAAAATAGTCGAGCCCCGGAATCGTTATCGGCACCGGTAAAGGCGCGGCCGAAATGTTCGTAGGCGGCCCGGGTAGCCATGCGGCCCCGGGGGGTTCTGACCAGAAAGCCTTTCTGGATCAGAAACGGTTCATAGACGTCCTCCAGGGTATTCTTCTCTTCGCAGACCGCGGTGGCCAGGGTGTCGATCCCCAGCGGCCCGCCCCGGAACTTGTCGATTATGGTCAGGATGATCTTGCGGTCCATTTCGTCGAGCCCCTGGGCATCGACCGCCAGCATATTGAGGGCGGCATCGGCGACCTCGGCGGTTATATGGCCGGAAGCCCTGACATCGGCAAAATCCCGGACCCTCTTCAGGAGACGGTTGGCGATCCGGGGGGTGCCCCGGGAACGGCCGCCGATCTCGCGGGCCCCGGCCGGATCGATCCTGATCCCCAGGACCGAAGCCGCCCGGGTGACGATCTCGACCAGTTCCGCGACCCGGTAAAATTCGAGCCGGAGCAAAACCCCGAACCGATCGCGCAGGGGCGGCGTCAGCAGGCCGGTGCGGGTGGTGGCCCCGACCAGGGTGAAGCGCGGCAGGTCCATCTTCACCGAACGGGCTCCGGGTCCCTGGCCGATGATCAGGTCGAGCTGGAAATCCTCCATGGCCGGATATAAAATCTCCTCGACGGCGTGGTTGAGCCGGTGGATCTCGTCAATAAACAGGACATCGCCTTCCTGGAGGCTGGTGAGAATGGCGGCCAGATCGCCGGCCCGCTCGATCACCGGCCCGGAGGTCACCCGGATATTGGTCTCCATCTCGTTGGCGATGATATAGGCCAGGGTGGTCTTGCCTAGGCCGGGAAAGCCGTGGAAGAGGATATGATCGATGGCTTCGCCACGGTTGCGGGCGGCCTGGATGGCGATCTTCAGGTTGTCCTTGAGCTGCTCCTGGCCGATATACTGGGAAAGCTACCGGGGACGCAGGGCCTGATCGAGCTGGTCGTCCCGGCCGTGCGAGGCGCTCAGGATCCGTTCTTCGTGGTTCATGCCATCGACCTCAGTGCCCGCCTTAACAGATCCTCAAGGGATAACTCCCCGAACCCTTCCTCGCCCGCGGCCGACCGGACCTTTTCGATCGCCTTTCGCGCGTTGGCCGGGGGATAACCGAGGTTGACCAGGGCCGAGATCACGTCGGCGCTCTGCCGGTCATCCGGGGCAAGATCCGGCACCCCCAGGACGACCGAGTCGGTGGCGGCCATAAAGTGGACCTTGACCTTCAACTCCAGGCACATTCTCTCCGCCGTTTTTTTGCCGACTCCCTGCAACTTGGTCAGCCTCCCCAGATCGGTACCGGAGATGGCCCCGGCCAGGTCGGCGGGCGCCATCCCGGCCAGGATATTCACCGCCACCTTCGGCCCGATCCCGGACACGCTGGTCAAGAGGACGAACATCTCCTTTTCCCCGGGATCGAGAAAACCGTAGAGATCGATGGCATCCTCGCGGACGTTGGTGAAGATGTGGAGAAAAATTTCCTCGCCGCTTTCCGGGAGCCGGTGGAGGCCGCCCGGCGAGAAAAACACCTCGTAACCGACACCGCCGACCTCGACGATCAGGTTCCGCGGTGACTTATGGGCAAGAATTCCTCTAAGGCTGGCAATCATCTTATCGTCACGTTGTTGGTTGTTAAATTTTCCGGTCAACCAAGGCCGGAATCAGCCTGAAAATAATTGGCATGGCAGATCGCCACCGCCAGGGCGTCGGCGGCATCGTGGCTGGGGCTCTTGGCCAGGGAGAGGATCGCCTTGACCATATGCTGAATCTGGGCCTTGTCGGCATTGCCGTAGCCGGCCACCGCCTGTTTGATCTGGCGGGCGCTGTATTCGGCCAAGGGCAGCTTGCTCTGCATGGCCGCCAGAATCAGGACCCCCCGGGCATGGCCGAGCTTCAGGGCGGAACTGGGGTTTCTGGCCATGAACACCTCTTCGATGGCGACCCGGTCGGGGCGCCGGGCCTCGATCACCTCGCGGACCCCCTGGTTGATCTCCAGGAGCCGTTCCGGAAAGGACTGGCCGTTTTTGACCCTGATCACCCCGCAGCAGACAAAATCAAGGCGCCGGCCGCAAACCTCGATGACCCCGTAACCGGTGGCCCGAGAACCGGGATCGATGCCCAGGATCCTCAACGGCTCAAGCCCCCGGTTGGTAACCGATTCGATACCCTGTGATCGCTTACCCCGGCTCGATCAGGAAATGGCCTCGATAATCTCGTCGGGGATATCGAAGTTGGCATGGACATTCTGCACGTCTTCATTGTCTTCCAGGTTATCGAGAAGTTTCATCAACTGGGCGGCGGTCTTCTCGTCGTTTACCTCCACGACATTCTGGGGGATCATCGACAGATTGGCCTCGTCATAGGAGATGCCCGCGCTCTCGAGCGCCACCCGCACCGTTTCCAGATCCTCGGGCGCGGTCAGGACCTGGAAGACGCCGCCGTCATCGACCACATCCTCGGCCCCCGCCTCCAGGGCGACTTCCATCAGCTTCTCTTCTTCGATCGCTTCCCGGTCGATCATGATCGAACCCTTCTTGTCGAACATCCAGGCAACACAGCCCGATTCGCCGAGATTGCCGTTGGCCTTCGAGAAAAAGCTGCGGATATCGGCCACGGTACGATTGCGGTTGTCGGTCATGCACTCGACCAGGACCGCCACTCCGCCGGGTCCGTAGCCTTCGTAGAGGATCTCCTCGTAATTGACCCCCTCCAATTCGCCGGTGCCCTTCTTGATGCCGCGCTCGACATTGTCCTTGGGCATATTGACCGCCTTGGCGGCAACAATGGCGGAACGCAGGCGGGGGTTGGCATCGGGATCGCCGCCGCCCATCCGGGCGGCCACGGTGATTTCCTTGATCAGCTTGGTAAAAATCTTGCCGCGTTTGGCATCGACTGCCCCCTTGCGGTGCTTGATATTAGCCCACTTCGAATGTCCGGCCATTTACTGCTCCTTAAAAATTTTATTAATTTTTTAAACCCATCAACCCTTGAAAGAGGTGGCCAGGACAAAGACCTCGCGGCTCTCCGGTCGAGAGCTTTTCGGCTTCACCACCCTGGCCGCTCCGAAGTACCCCTTCACCTCCTGGAGAAACTCCCTGAAATCCTCGCCCTCGAAAACCTTGCAGTAAAAAACACCGCCCTTCTCCAGCAGCGCCACGGCCAGTTGCAGAGCCCGGCGGCAGAGCTTCAACGATTGCTGCTGATCGGCCCACTTGTTGCCGGTGGTATGAGGCGCCATGTCGCTGATCACCGCGGAAAAGTCTGGACAGATCCCGGTGATGGCCTCGATAACCGCGTCATCCATGATATCGGCCCGGATCACCTTAATCGGGGCGCCGCCGGCCATCTGAATCCCCTTGCCCCGGTTGAGATCGACCCCGACCACCAGCCCGGAGGGGCCGACGGTCCTGGCGGCATACATCGCCCAACTCCCGGGCTGGCAGCCCAGATCGAGAACCCGGCCGCCTTTTTTCAGGAAAAGGTGTTTACGCTGGACTTCCTCAAGCTTGTAAACGGAGCGGGCCGGATAGCCTTCCTTTTTGGCCCGCTTGAAATAATGATCCTGTACTTTTTTCAAATTTTATCCGGACCGGCAAGTTCCGGTCACCTCTGATTCTTGTCAAATTTCTTAAACCTGAATCCGTTACGGCTATTGGGCGGTTCACCCGTGTCAACCTGAAATTTCCGTGCTCGGGGTGGAGAAATTGCCCCACTCCGCCTTAGGTTCAAGCCCTCTGCGAACGCTTACCGATTCAGGTTCAAATGACTTATTTACCCAATATTGACAAGGAATACAAGGCACAGCCGACCTTTATTTTGTCGGTATTCAATGGGTTGTACCCGAGGATTACAAGATGAATGGGGAGTTTTATCCGGCCGGACAACCGAGCCGCCGTCCGGACATTGATGCCTAGGTTGACCGGGAATTTGCCCTTTATTTTCGGGAGCGAAATCATTGAAAAACCAGATCGCTTTGAGTGCGCCTGATCCCCTGACCTGCATTTAACGAGATCGAATTAAATCGACAGGTTGCTTCTGGCGTTAAAATGCCGTGATCTTTTCAGGATAGAAGAAGCAGGCAAAACAGAGGAAAACCAGACGCAGGTGGTTTCTCCCGCAAACAGGAGTGGGCGAGCGGGATTCGTGGAAATGCAGCAGTCGTACAATAATTTCAAATCACCGGTAGTGCCGGCACCACCGGTGATTTCAGCGAACCTGAGCAGAACATTCAGACTTCGTCATAGCCGAGGTCGTCCTGCTCCAACTTATCGATCGGGCCGGTCCAGTCCTCCGGCTGATCGACCTCTTCGGGCGCCAACTCTTGCCACTCCTCCATATCCAGTTCATTAACCTCGCCGTCGAAATACTGAATCTCGATAACCCCGTCATCTTCATCATAATCGATGACGGTGAAAGTCCGATCGCTTGTGGGTTCCCAATACCATTGGTCAATCCGGGGATCAATATTGTCATCAACCATAGCTTCGCTCCACGTTGAAACTTTTCCCAAAAACCGTCATGATTTCGCGCACATGACTGTTATTGCCGACAAGGCAAGCGAGTTATTGTCGCCCCCCTTATTCCACGCTATAACCCAGTGGAAAAGTTGTCAAATTAAAATTCCATGCCTGACTCCGAAAGCGTTCCAGGAACGGGGCACAGGCAAGGAGGCGACGATGACTATAGCGACGGCAGGTGAGTTAGTGCCTGTCCATAAATGGTCTTTTTGCC
>JBHEOZ010000060.1:256-9222 GCA_046260555.1 Desulfurivibrionaceae bacterium | reverse complement strand
TCTTTCCGAAAATTCCACGGTGAAACCGGCCCGCAGTTCGTCGGCCGCGGAAGCCAGGTCGGAGATGGTCCGCCAGTTCCTGTTTGCGGCGTCTTCCTCGCGAACCGCCAGGGCGTAGGTGTTGTTGAAGCCGAACGGGGAGAGCCAGTCGAGGCCGAACTGCTTGCGGTATTCCTCTTCGACCAGTCTGTAGACTCCCTCGGCGGCGGCGGGCCGGGTTGCGCTGTTCAGGATGGCCAGCAGGGCGGTGCCGGTATATTCGGGGTAGAGGTCGATGGCCCCGCTCAAGATGGCGTCGTGACAGATCATGGTGCCGCCCAGATTGAGATTTCTGCTGACCACCAGCTCCGTGTCGTTCTCGATGAGCTGGGCCATCATTTCGGCGAGGATCATCTGCTCGGTAAAATTCTTGCTGCCGATCTTGATGTCTCCGAGGGTGCCGTCCTGTTGCCGATCATAGACGATGCCGCCCACCGCGATCACCAGGAGGAGCAGCAGGGGCAGCATTGAGACGAAGACCCCGCTTCCGCCGGCCAGGGCCGGGACATGCCGGCGTTTGCGTGGATCCCGGCCCCAGGCGAAGGCGGTAATCGAGAAACTGACGTAGAGGGCGAAGAGGGCGGCCGGAATCGCCCCCAGCAGGATGAGGCGGTTGTCGGCCAGGGAGAGGCCCCGGTTGATGAATTCGCCAAGGCCGCCGGCGCCGATAAAGGCGGAGAGGGTGGCGATGCCGACGCTGATTACCGCCGAGGTCTTGATCCCGGCGATGATCATCGGCATGGCGATGGGGATCGTTACCAGCCGGGTCTTCTGGGCCCGGGTCATGCCCATGCCCTCCGAGGCCTCCAGTAGCGAGGCGGGTACGCTCTCGAAGCCGGTCACCGTATTCTGGATGATCGGCAGGAGGGCGTAGAGGACCAGGGAGATAATCGCCGGCACCACCCCGATCCGGCCGGTCACCGTCAAGAGAATCGCCAGCATCGCCAGACTCGGCACGGTCTGGACGATCCCGGCGAAGCTGAACACCGCGGTGCGCAGCCATTTCCGTTTGACGATCAGGATTCCGGCGGGGATCCCGAAGAGCACTGCGAAACCGACCGAGACCCCGGTGAGAAAGAGGTGCTCCCGCATCCGGACGAGCAGTTCCGGCAGCCTGACGATGACAAAATCCAAATCCATCACAGGGTCCCCTGGAATTCGCGCAGATGTTTTTTGGGGGAGGCGAGGAGCTCCTCGACGAACTCGGTGGCGGGGTTGGCGATGATCTCGTCCCGGCTGCCGATCTGTTCGAGCCGCCCTTCGTGCATGACGGCGATGCGGTCGGCCAGGGTGAAGGCCTCGAAGATATCGTGGGTGACGAAGACGATGGTTTTTTGAAGCCGCTCTTTGATCTCGATCAGCTCCTGCTGGAGGTTTTCCCGGGTTACGGCGTCAAGGGCGCCGAAGGGTTCGTCCATCAGGAGCATCTTAGGGTCGGCCGCCAGGGCGCGGGCCACACCGATGCGCTGCTGCTGGCCGCCGGAGAGGCTGGTGCCGGGCTGATCGAGACTGTCCTTGACCTCCTCCCAGAGGCCGGCCTTTTTCAGGGACTCTTCGACGATCTCGTCCAGTTCGACCCTGCCGGCGGCCAGGCCGTGGATCTTCGGGCCGTAGGCAACGTTGTCGTAAATCGATTTCGGGAAAGGGTTGGGCTTCTGGAAAACCATGCCGACCTGAGCCCGAAGCTGGACCACGTCGATTTTTTTGTCGTAGATGTTCCGGTCGTCCAGAAATATCTCGCCTTCCATCCAGCAGGTATCGATGGTGTCGTTCATCCGGTTCAGACAGCGGAGGAAGGTCGATTTGCCGCAGCCGGACGGCCCGATCATGGCGATCACCTCGTTACAGGCTATATCGATGGTTACATCGTTAATCGCCCTTTTCTCACCGTAATAGACGTTGACGTTGCGGCATTTCATCCGGGTCGATGCCACCTCGACCCTGCCGACTGTGCCGCGATGTTCGCGGTCGTATTTTTCGTAGGATGGTGCTGCCATGGTTCCGGGCCTCTCGCCTCTGTTGTGCTTTCCCGATCCGGCTCCGCGGTCGGAGTAGAATGAATATCGACTTTCGGCAAAGATGTTGTCCATTTCAGTATAACCCCGCAAAAACAATTAACCAAGCCCCCTTGACGGAGACCCAGTAAATTAGAACCAATTGAGCGATTCGCCCCGGTATCAATAAAAAGGGGCGCCCCTTCTTTCCAGGAGCCGCCCCTCCAGATATCTCTACATTTCCAAATCGTTGAGTTTCTTGACATCGGAAGCGAATTTCTCCCTTTCCTCTTCCGGCATGGGGATCATGCCCTTGTCGGCCAGATAGCCGTCCTCGCCCCAGGCTCGCGGGCTGGTGAACTCGGCCAGATACTCCCTGATCCCGCGAATCACCCCGACATGGGCCTTCTTGACGTAGAAATAGAGGGAGCGGGAGATCGGATAGTCGCCGGCGGCGATCGCCTCGAAGGTCGGGGCGACTCCGTTGACCAGCGAGCCCTGGATCTTGTCGCTGTTCTGATCGAGAAAGCTGAAGCCGAAGATGCCGAGGGCGTCGGGATTGACCTCAAGCTTCTGGACGATCAGGTTGTCGTTCTCGCCCGCCTCGACAAAGGCGCCGTCTTCGCGGACGGTGTGAGCAATCCGTTTGAAAGACTTCTTATCGGTTTTCCCCATGGCCGCAAGCCAGCCGAACTCCTTGGCGCCGCCCTCCATGGCCAGCTCGACGAAGGCGTCCCTGGTTCCGGAGGTCGGCGGCGGTCCCAGAACCTCGATCTTCACGTTCGGCAGCTGCGGATTGACGTCTTTCCAGGTCCTGTAAGGGTTTTTTACCAGCTGCTCGCCTCCTTTCGATTCGGGCACGTTTTTGGCCAGGGCCAGGAAGATGTCTTTCTTGGTCAAGGCAAAGGTCGTTGATTTCTTCGAATTGGCCAGAACGATGCCGTCGTAACCGATCTTGACCTCGACGATCTCCCTGACCCCGTTTGACTGGCATTTCTCGAACTCGGATTTCTTGATCCGCCGCGAGGCATTGGTGATATCGGGATGATCGACTCCGACTCCGGCGCAGAACAGCTTGAAGCCGCCGCCGGAACCGGTGGACTCGATCTTGGGGGTCTTGAAGTTGCTGGTCTTGCCGAACTGCTCGGCCACCACAGTGGCGAAGGGATAGACCGTCAAGGAACCGACGATACTGATGTAGTCGCGGGCCGCTGCATGACCGGCGCACATTGTTGCGGCCCAAAAAGCCGCAAGGGTGGTGAGGGCGATTTTCTTTAACATGGTTGTTTCTCCTTTGGATAAATTGTGATTGGTCGATGGGACAAGTCAAAAATTACTTCTCCACTATAGGGTCACAATTTTAGGAAATTATCAGGTAAAGATTATGTTTTGATTATTTTACAGGGTTGTCCGGTTAAGAACTTGCAGAAGTTCCTCACCTTTTTTTCGACCGTCATTCCGGCAGGTTGTTAGCCGGAATCCAGTTACAAAATCTTATGATACAAATCATGCCAATCGGGATTGAGCCTTTCGATTAACTTCATCTTCCATGCGCGCTTCCATCCTTTCACTCTCTTCTCTCGCTGAATTGCCGATTCCATGGTCTCGTACACTTCATACCAGACCAGATGATGTAATGTGTACCGTTTACTGAATCCTTCGACAAAATCGTTCTTGTGCTCCCATATCCTTTTAACGAGATTCGAAGTCACACCGGTATATAGGGTTCCATTTCGTTTGCTTGCAAGTATGTATACAGCAGGCTGCTTGTTCATTGGTGTCAACCTGGATTCCGGCTTACAACCTGCCGGAATGACGAAATATTTATTGGCAGGCCCATAAACCCACCCGTCTCTGTGGATGGTCTTTCTGCGCAAAAAATGGGGCTGTAAATTTCTAACCGTATAATGCTACCCCAAGGGTTCCGTGCAATCCTCCCGCGAGGGCATTTGCTTCGCGGCACATAAGTATCGTACGAGCAGGAAAGCCGCTCCCACAGTGCCCCTAATCAGCGCAGAGGCCTCGATCAGATTGAAAGTTGTTGCAACTCAGCTTTATCACCATCGCCGCTCAAAGCGGTTGCGCAGGATGACGGCCAGAAGGTTCATGGCGATCAAAAAGGCCAGCAGGACCAGGATCGCCGCCGAGGTTTTCTCGACGAAGGCCCGCTCCGGGCTGTCGGCCCAGAGATAGATCTGGACCGGCAGAACCGTGGAAGGATCCGTGAACCCTTGAGGTATATCGACGATAAAGGCGACCATGCCGATCATCAGGAGCGGGGCGGTCTCGCCCAGGGCCCTCCCCATGCCGATAATGGTCCCGGTCAGGATCCCCGGCAGGGCCAGGGGCAGGACATGATGGGTGACGGTCTGCATCTTGGAGGCGCCCACTCCGAGGGCGGCCTCCCTGATCGAAGGGGGCACCGACTGCAATGATGCCCGGCTGGCAATGATGATTACCGGCAGGGTCATCAGGGCCAGGACCAGGCCCCCGACCAGGGGCGAGGAGCGGGGCACCCCGAAGAAGTTGATGAAGACCGCGAGGCCGAGAAGCCCGAAGATAATCGACGGCACCGCCGCCAGATTGTTGATATTGACCTCCACCGTATCGATCCACCGGTTCCGCGGCGCGAACTCTTCGAGATAAACAGCCGCCGCCACCCCGATCGGGAAGGAGAGGGCCAGGGTGATGACCAGGGTCAGCATCGAACCGGTAAAGGCGCTGAGGATCCCGGCCAGTTCCGGTTCCCTCGAATCGCCGGCCGTAAAGAAGATGGTGTTGAACCTTTTTTCGATCTTGCCCTCCGACTCCCACTTATCGAGCCAAACGAAATGATTGTCCTTGAGCCGCCGGTCCTCCTCGGGCACCTCCCGGGAGATATAGCCCTTGTAGTACATATCAACGTCGTCGTCGGCCGGCACCCACATCTCAACGGTTTCGCCGATCAGCGAGGGATTGTCGGTGACCAGATCGTGAAGTTTGAAGGCGGCGCCGCCGCTGACCAGCGAGTAAAGGTCCTTCTTGTCACTTCTGCCCTTGACCTGTGGAAATTCCTTGCGCAGGGTTTTCTTGATCAGCCCCTGGTAATTGGCCCGACCCAGATCGTTGAGGTCGAATTCGGCCTCAGCCAGTTCCACCGACAACTTGATAAAGGTCTGCTGAAAGGCGCTGTGCCCCCTGGCAATGATACTGGCGAACAGCAGGGCGAGAAAAAGCAGGCTTATGCCGATCGCCAGCGCCCCGTACAGGCGGAAGCGCTTTTCCACCCTGTAGCGTCTGCCCAGTCCCTTCTTGACGATATCGATGGTCTTTTCGGATTCGTTACTCATATTGTTCCCGGTATTTGCGCACCACGAAAAGGGCGATAATATTTAAAATCAGGGTGACGATAAAAAGGACCAGCCCAAGGGCGAAGGCGGCCAGAGTCTTGGGGCTGTCGAACTCCTGGTCGCCGACCAGCAGGGTGACGATCTGGACCGTCACCGTGGTCACCGCCTGGAAGGGGTTGGCGGTGAGATTGGCGGCCAGGCCCGCCGCCATCACCACGATCATGGTCTCGCCGATCGCCCGGGAGACCGCGAGCAGCACCCCGCCGACAATGCCGGGCAGGGCGGCGGGGATCACCACCTGCTTGATCGTTTCGCTCCGGGTGGCGCCGAGGGCATAGGCCCCGTCGCGCATGGCCTGGGGCACGGCATTGATCACGTCGTCGGAAAGGGAGGAGACGAAGGGGATGATCATGATCCCCATCACCAATCCGGCGGCCAGGGCGCTTTCCGAGGAGACATCGAAACCAAAGCCGGAGATGCTTTCCCGAAGGAAGGGGGCGACGGTCAGGGCGGCGAAGAAACCGTAGACCACGGTGGGAATCCCGGCCAGAATCTCCAGAAGGGGCTTGGCGACGGCCCGGAACTTGCGGTTGGCGTATTCGGACAGATAGATGGCCGACATCAGCCCCAGGGGGACGGCGACCAGCATGGCAATCAGAGAGATCATCAGGGTGCCGGCAAAGACCGGAATCGCCCCGAAGGCCCCGGAGGAGCCGACCTGGCCGGCCCGGATCGACATCTGCGGGCTCCACTTCAGGCCGAAGAGAAATTCGTAGATCGGCACCATCTTGAAAAATCTGATCGATTCGAAGAGGACCGAGAGGACGATGCCGATGGTGATAAAAACAGCGAAGGTCGCGCAGACAATCAAGCCGGCTTTGACAATTCTCTCGACCTGGTTCCGTGCCCTTAAGGTCGGCTTGATAGATCGCCAGACCAGAAATGTTGAGGAGCCGGCCAGAACCAGGACCAGTAAGCCGGCAAGTCGTTTGCCGGTGACTCTGAGTTCCCGATAATGGTCGGCGGCCCGGCTTAACGCTTCATCCCCTCGGTCCGAAACCATGTCCGAATCGGCCCGGTTTTTAATATCGTTGACCAGCAGGTTCAATCTGTTTTCCGGCAACGACCGCATGCTTGCCGGCAGATCGGCAATGACCAGATCTTCGATAACCAGAGGTTCGCAAACCACCCAGGTTATCACCAGAATTAAAGCGGGAATGGCGCACCAGAGCGCGGTCAGCAGGCCGTAATAGCTGGGCCGGGAGTGCAGCCGCACCGTTTCATCACGCTTGGCGACGGCAATCGCCCTGCCCTTTCCGAGCCGATAGGCAACAAAGCTGAGGATTGCCAGTACCAGTATAATCAAGGTGTAAGACATATGAGGGTCCGGCCTTTGTTTTCTGACCTGAATCCGTGAGCGTTCGAGAACGGTGCAGATGCAAGGCGGCAACTATGTTGACAATACTAATGGTATACCAACGAGTTGCCAACGCGGCAGATGCGCCGTTATCGGGCGCCCCGCAGGACGGCGGGGTGAATCGAGGCGACCCGGGGAAAAAACGATTATTTTACGTAACAACAAACGAATAAAACAAAATTTCCCGCTAAGCCGTCACGGATTCAGGTTCTGGTTAAATCCGTCTTTTTAAAGCCCTTACATAATTACCGGCGATTGTTAAGATTCGGTTAAAAAACGGTTAAAAATCCATAGCCCGGATGACATAACCGTAAAACTCTGCTAATTCAAAAAAAGCTGTCATTTCGAACGCATGTGAGAAATCTTGTTCTTTAAACAATTTGAATAATTAAGATTTCTCCAGTTGGTCGAAATAACATTATGGCAATGCCGACTTTTTGCGACGCCATCAATCGTTCATAATTATCATAGACCTTATCATGTACAATTCGAAATTAATTTGGCAACTTTATCCGGTCTATCTGCTGATCATCATCGGAACCATGCTGACCACCGCTTGGTATGGCTCCGACGCCCTGAAAAAAATGTACCTGGAGCAGAAGGTTGCCAGCCTGGAGGCCCAGGCGAAACTCCTGGAGCCCCATATCGACACGCTCTACCGATCCGCGGATTACTACGCCCTGGAAATCTTCTGCCGCGATTCCGGCCGCAACGCCATGACCAGGCTGACGGTAATCGATAAAACCGGGCAGGTGGCCTGCGACAGTTCCCGGGATCCCCGAAGTATGGATAATCACTCCGGAAGGCCGGAGGTAATCACGGCAATGAGCGGCGCCACCGGCTCATCGCACCGCTTCAGCGCCACCACCAACAGGGAAATGCTCTACGTTGCGGTACCTCTGCGAATCGAGGGGGACATAAGAGGGGTAATTCGCACCTCCATCCCCTTGACCGCGGTGCGCAAACCCCTTAACGATTTTTTCCTGAAGATCGGTTTCGGGATAGTTATTGTCACCATTATCACCTCCTTGATCGCCCTGTGGGCCGCCCGCAGAATCGCTCGCCCCCTGGAGACCATGACCCGGGCCGCGACCCGCTTTGCCGAGGGCGATCTTTCCCGGCGCATCGTGGTCTCCGGTTCCGAGGAAATAGTCACCCTGGCCCAGGCCCTGAACAAGATGAGGGTCCAGCTTCGAGAAAGAATCGGCAAGATCGAATCCCAGCGCAACGAGTTGGAGATTGTGGTCTCGAGCATGATCGAAGGGGTTATCGCCTGCAACCCCGAAGCCCGGATCCTTTACATGAACCGGGCGGCCGCCGACCAGCTTGAAGTCGATTCCCTCGAAATCCAGGGTAACAACCTCCTGGAAGTGATCCGCAATATCGACCTGCTCCGCTTTATCAGGCAGACCCTGGACAGTGACGAGGCGATCGAGGGCACGGTTATCCTCAACCGGGGCCGGGACGACGAAAAGATCCTCCAGGTCAACGGCACTCAGCTGACCGATCCGGACGGCGCCAGGATCGGCGCTCTAGTGGTGATCAACGATGTCACCCGACTGTTCAAACTGGAAAATCTCCGCCGGGACTTCGTGGCAAACGTCTCCCATGAACTGAAAACCCCGATCACCTCGATCAAGGGCTATGTGGAAACCCTTCTCCAGGAATGCGAGGAGAGCAAGCCCCACTTTCGGGACTTCCTGGAGATAATCGCCAAACATGCCGCACGGCTGGAGGCAATCGTCGAAGACCTGCTCACCCTCTCCCGAATCGAACAAGGGGAGGCGGGGGAACGAATTAAGCTGAGACCAGCCGGTATCGGGGATTGCATCGCCGCCGCCGCCGAGATCTGTTCGGCCAAGGCCGCCGAAAAAGGAATCGAGCTAAACATTTCCGGCCTCGCCGACCTCAAGGCCCTGATCAATCCGCCGCTGCTTGAGCAGGCCCTGATCAACCTGATCGACAACGCGATAAAATTCAGCCCCGAAAACTCAACGGTGTATATCGACAGCGAAGAGGAGGCCGGTTCAATCACGATAAATATCAGGGATAACGGGCCCGGTATTGCTAAAGAGCACATCCCTCGACTGTTCGAACGCTTTTATCTGGTCGACAAGGCCAGGAGCCGGAAAATGGGGGGAACCGGGCTGGGACTGGCCATCGTCAAACATATCGTTCAGGCCCACA
>JBHEOZ010000060.1:0-246 GCA_046260555.1 Desulfurivibrionaceae bacterium | reverse complement strand
CGAGAGCGAACCCGGACGGGGCAGCGTCTTCACAGTGCAGCTCCCTGCCGCCGGTTAGAGCGGCGGCAGGATTTTAACCATTCTCAAGATAAAGGTATCTTTCAGATAGATAATGCGGATAGAATATTCGCTGGGAAAGCCAATTTTTACAGTTAATAAGGGAAAATGACCATGGGAACTCATCTGCAGAAGGACATTGAAAAGCTCAAGAACAAGATCATCACCATGGGGGGAGAGATCGAGGAC
>JBHEOZ010000006.1:4454-19032 GCA_046260555.1 Desulfurivibrionaceae bacterium | reverse complement strand
GGATCGCCGCTGCCCTCAACGATCAACCGGCCGCCCAGCATCTCGGCAATGGTAGCGCCGCCGCCGGACAGGGCCATGATCTTGTAAAGGCTGCCCAGGCCGACCACCAAAAGCACCCCGAGGCCGACCAGCCCGAAGACCTGCCAGTCCACGGCTTCAAGGCCGGTGGGTTGGCCCGGGTCCCGGCTTTGCAGATAGCCGAACACCGCCATCACCAGAAGGTTGGCCATCAAGATCAACGAGATCACCGCCATTGTAAAAAGGAAAACCAACCGGCCGGTATTGCGGCGGGCCTGGTCCTGGGCGCTAAAAAAATCCATAATCTGTTCCTGCTCGTTCTCTTGCTTCAGAAGGAAACCTTCGGGGCCGCCTGCATCTGGGCGCTATCTTCGAATTCAAGCAGAGCCGCGTCCTGACCGTGGCCGAAAGCCGCGGCGAACAGGACCGACGGGAAGGTCTGCTTATAGGTGTTGTAGGCCATGACCTGATCGTTGAAGGCCTGGCGGGAGAAGGCCACCTTGTTCTCGGTGCTGGTCAACTCCTCGCTTAACTGCATCATATTCTGGCTGGCCTTCAGGTCCGGATAGGCCTCCATCACCATGTTGAACCGCCCCATCGCCCCGGCCAGGGCGTCTTCGGCCCCATTCAGGTTTTGCATGGCGGCGGCATTGGCGGGGTCGGCGGCGGCCGCGGCCAGCCCTTGGGAAGCGGCGTTCCGGGCGGCGATCACGTTTTCCAGGGTCTCGCTTTCGTGCTTCATGTAGCCCTTGGCGGTCTCGACCAGATTAGGGATCAGATCGTAGCGCCGTTTGAGCTGGACCTCGATCTGGGCAAAGGCGTTCTTGTAGCGGTTCCGCAGCCTCACCAGGGTGTTGAAGATGTTGATCCCGTAGACCACCATCAACCCGATAATGACCAGCACGACAATCGCAGTGATTCCCATATGTTCTACCCCGAGCTTTTTGTTGATATTAATTTTTTAATCGTTCACTCCTTGAACTAAAACCATATTATACCGGCCGATTTGTTTGTCAAACCTTCATCGCCAATCTAACCCATCCCGGCCCTGAATATCTACCGACAAATACTTGCGGGTCTCAACGCCAAGCTGATCCATCCTGGCAGTTCCTGGTCGCAATCTAAAAAAGTCCATCCATTCGGCGCCGATTATCCCTGAACCTGTACAAAGAAAAGAAAACGGTAGAGTTTAACCGGATGGTTGAGTAAAATTTTAACCGAAAAGGCAAGACGGGAAAAGCACGCCGGTTATCTGGATCAGGGCAGCCGACCGGGCAATCCGGATTTCACCCTGGATCCGTGACGGCTGTTGGGCAACCTGCCCTTAGCGACCTGAAATCACCTGTTTAATTGGCCGGAATCGCGGTGGAGAAATTGCACCCGCCGCCTTTCAGAGCGCCCGACCGATTTCAGGTTCATTGATTGCCTGATTTAGTATTCCGCAAAACTCGTTAAGCGCAACTTCAAAGGCAGGGGTATGATGAAAAAGAGCTTCAATTTAGAAGATGTCAGTCAGGTCTTCGTGGGGGCGTTTGCCCTGGCGGTACCGATTTCATTTTCGGAAGAGGCATGGAAAATAGGCGAGACCCTGCCTCCGGCCAATCTCTTGATGCTCTTCATTTTATCGGTATTCTTCCTGGGAGTGTTTGCCTATGGCAGTGTGTTTCAGGGTGATATAAAATATCGGGTGCCGGTCTTTATCTACCGGATAATCATTGCCTATTTGATCACGGCCCTGGTGGTCGGCCTGGTGTTGATTGCATTAGACAAGTTCCCGATATTCACCGAGACCGCTTTTGCCCTTAAACGGTTGGTTGTAATAACCATGCCCGCCTCGATGGGGGCAATAATAGTGGATAGTTTCGACAAGGAATAAAGACAGAAGCCAGGAGACAGGAGACAGGAGACAGGAGACAGGAATTCAGGGGGCGGGTGAAAGGCTTTTTCTCGGATGTCTTCTCTCCCGGCTCCCGGCTTCCGGCTCCTCACCCCTCACCCCTTACTCCTAACTCGTCAACCCTCCCATGATTTCCGCATCGCTCAGACTTTCATCCAGGACCATACTGCTGATCTCCGCCAGATCCTGCGGCCTTTCGACCGAGGCCAGGTGAAAGAGTGCGTCGCCGCGGTGGACCAGGGGAAGGTTCAGGCAGCCAATTACAATCCCCTCGAAGGGGGCGAGAACCTCCTCTTCCTGATCGCCGATGGGATCGACAATCCCGGCCATCCGCTGGTTTTTCTTGACCACCGAACCGAGCGGCACCGCCTTGTGCACAATCCCGCTTTTGTTGGCCCTTACCCAGCTGGTCGCTTTGACGACCACCGACTGGCGCGGTTTCTTCCTGGTTTTTCTGGGGAGCATGCCGATCTCGCGCATCACCGCAACGATCCCGTTCATCCCCACGGTGATCGGCCGTTCGTTGAAGCGCAGGCTTTCCCCGCCTTCATAAAGAAGCATCGGAATCCCGCTGCCGACAACCGCCGCGCGCAGGGAACTGTCACGGAGGCGGGCGTTGATGATGACCGGCGCCCCGAAGGAATTGGCCATTCTCTCGATTTCCGGATTATCGAGGGTGGCCCGGATCTGGGAGAGATTGGCGCGATGATTCGAGCCGCTGTGGAGATCGATCCCGTGGGTGCATTTGGCGACGATCTCGTCCATGAACAGCCTGGCCAGGAGAGATGCCAGCGAGCCGGAATAATTGCCCGGGAAAGAGCGATTCAGGTCCCGGCGGTCCGGCAGGTAGCGGGAACGGTTTATAAAGCCGTAGACATTGACGATGGGGATCGCGATCAGGGTTCCCCGGATATTATTGAGCAGCTTGAGCCTGAGCAGCCGCCGGATGATCTCGACGCCGTTGATCTCGTCGCCATGGATTGCCGCGCTGACAAAAAGGACCGGCCCCTCTTTCCTGCCGTGAATCACCTGGACCGGCAGTTTCATTTCCGTATGGGTATACAGCCGGGCGATCGGCAGGTCAACGGTCGCCCTTTCCCCGGCCTTAACCGGGGTATTGCCAATATAGATCGGTTCTCTTTTCGGCACTTAACCCCGCCCCTTGGTCTTGGTTTTGCCCTGCCTGGCGTTTTTTTCGATAAATTCGACGATTGTTCCGGCGACATTGATCCCGGTTGCCGTCTCAATTCCCCGCAGGCCGGGAGATGAGTTGACCTCCATCACCACCGGGCCGTGGTTTGAGCGGAGGATATCGACCCCGGCCACGTTCAGCCCCATGATCTTTGCCGCCCGGACCGCCGTCGAGCGTTCTTCCGGGGTGATCTTCACCTTATGGACGCTGCCGCCCCGATGGACATTCGAGCGGAAATCCCCTTCCTTGCCCACCCGCTTCATCGCGGCAATCACCTTGCTGCCCACGACAAAACAGCGAATATCGCTGGAGTTGGCCTCCTTGATAAACTCCTGGACCAGGATATTGGTTTTCAGGCCGCGGAATGCCTCGATGACGCTCTCGGCGGCATTCTGGGTCTCGGCAAGAACCACGCCGATCCCCTGGGTTCCTTCCAGGAGCTTGATCACCAGCGGCGCCCCCCGGACAATGTTGATCAGATCCTGGGTATAGACCGTCGAGTGGGCAAAACCGGTAACCGGCAGGCCGATCCCCTTGCGGGCCAGAAGCTGAAGGGAACGGAGCTTATCGCGGGATCTGGTAATCGCCACCGACTCGTTAACGCTGTAGACCCCCATCATTTCAAGCTGCCGGACCACGGCGGTTCCGTAAAAGGTGATCGAGGCCCCGATCCGGGGGATCACCGCGTCGTATCCCTCCAGAAGCTCGCCCTTCAAGCTGATCGTGGGCCGGTGCGAAGTGATGTTCATATAACAGCGCAGGGGGTCGATGACCTTCACTTCATGGTCACGCTCCCTGGCGGCCTCGGCGAGCCTGTTGGTCGAATAGAGTTCGGGATTTCGCGAAAGAATGGCGATTTTCATTTTTTTCTCCTCTTCCTGTCGATGCCATATGGCTTTACCGGTTTCGGTCCGGCCAGATACGAACGGGCGGGATCGACCACGAACCGGCCGGCAAGGGCCGTCCGTCCCAGCAGCATCCGGAACCGCATGGCATCCCGGTCGGTCAGGGTTATTTCCGCCTCGACGGTATTGCCGCCGAGTTGGATCGGGGTTTTTATTATATAGCGCAGTTCGCGGTGGCCGCCGGAATCACTCACCAGCCTGCGATCAATTATATCGGCCACGCAAGCAAGTTCGACATCCCGCCTCTTCTGTAAGGGATGGAGGTAAAACCTCACCTTGGGCCGGCCGTCTTCCTCGAAGGGTTCGACAAAAAAGGCATGCAGGGTTGAGGTCCGGGCGCCGGTATCCACCTTGGCCTTCACCGCCGGGATGCCCAGGTCGGGCAAGGCCAGCCACTCCCGCCAGCCCAGGGTTGTTTTCGGTTCGTCGCTTTTTTTCATTATTTTATCACTGTCTGGTAAACCTATAAAAAAGGGTCCGGGAAAAAATATTTAATTTCAGACGGCCTTTTTACATTAAAAAGAAAGCTTGTCCAGTAAAATGATCATACTTACCTGAATCCGTGAGCGTTCGAGAACGGTGCAGATGCAAGGCGGCAACGATGTTGATAATACTAATGGTATATCAACGAGTTGCCAACGCGGCAGATGCGCCGTTATCGGGCGCCCCCCAGGGCGGCGGGGTGAACCATGGCAATCCAGGAAAAAACGATTATCTAATGCAATTACAGACTGATAAAGTGAAATTCCCCACGAAGCCGTCACGGATTCAGGACTTAATTATTGACCCCTTTTGCCTGGCAAGGTAGCCTTTAGCCATGGCGGGTACCGCAAGAGCAGGCAGGGCCTTCCGGATCATATCATACAACTCCCTGGATCCGGGGGCGGATTACGGCGGACGGCGGGGAAACGGGCAGCTTCGCGAATAAAGCCCCGAAATCCAGGGAGGATGGCGACAAGAAACAAGCAACCTCGTCGACAATTATGCATACGCTGGATACGATTATAATTGCCGTAACATGCGGCGTGTTTCTTTATACCATCTCGCACTGGCTGCGGTTACCCGCTATCCTGTTTTACCTTGTGGCAGGTGTTATCCTGGGTCCGGTCGGACTGGATGTAATTGCCCCCGGTGAACTCGGTCCCGGGCTCCTCGTTATTGTGGAAATGGCGGTAGCGATCATCCTTTTCGAAGGCGGACTCTCCCTGTCCGAACAAAGTTTTCGTAAGGCCCCCAGCGCAATTATCCGTCTTCTTGCCATCACCATGCCGGTCACCGGCATCATGGGCGGCCTGCTCGGATATCACCTTCTCGATTTATCGCCCCGAATCGCCTTGGTATTCGGGACCATTATCGTGGTCACCGGACCGACGGTGATCGGGCCGCTGCTCAGAAGCATCAGCCTGACCTCAAGCCTTGAGTCGATGCTACGCTGGGAATCGATCTGGGGGGATGTAATCGGCGTAATGTTAAGCGCCGTGGCATTGAAGATCCTCACGGTTCCCGAAAGCGGCCCCGCTGCCATGGCCGCCCTGGTGCTCCTGAAGAGCATCCTGGCCGGCGGCGCCGTCGGCCTGGCCGCGGGGATCCTGCTCAGCCGTTATCTCCTGCCGTGGACCAAGTCCCTGGGAGACGACTCCCTGCCGGGCATTATCGCCTTTGCCGCCGCCCTGTTTGTCTTTTATCTCTCGAATAAAGTCGTGGAGGGCTCCGGTCCCCTGGCTGCCGCGGTGACGGGTTTCACTCTTTCCCGCTTCGCTACCGAGGGCCTGCACTCCGTACGTCAATTCAAGGAGCAGCTGTCGACGCTGATGATCAGCACCCTGTTCATCCTGCTGGTAGCCAGCGCCGATCCGCGAAACAGTTCAATGAATTGGGGTGCGATTGTGCTGATCAGCCTGCTGCTCGGCGGGGTAATCCGACCGCTCTCGGTCTTTCTCGGCCTGGCGGGATCGGGTATAACTTTCCATGAACAAATCTATGTCGGTTTTATCAGTCCAAGGGGCATCATCGCCTTGGCCGCCGCCTCTTACGCCTTACTGGCGGTACCGGACAAGGCCGCGGAACTTGAGACCATGTTTTACGCGGTCTTTGCCATCATCTTCCTGTCCGGTTCGGTGGCGACGATATTCGGCTCCCCCCTCGCCCATCTGCTCGGGGTCGCCATTCCCCGGACCCAGGGCGGGATCCTCTTTGTGGGCGGAAACCCGCTGTCCTTCCTTCTCGCCGAGGAGGTGCAAAAACATGTGCCGGTGGCTTTTCTGAATACCGACGACAGGATGTGCATCCTTGCCCACCGGAGTGACAAAGATCGCTTCGCCTGCGCGAACGCACTGGACGAACATGTCTATCAGGATGCCGCCGAAGAAGGTTTCACGCGGGTGCTGGCGGTGACCGAGGATCTAGCGGTGAACCGCCTGGTCTGTGAAGTGGCCTCGCACCATTTTAAATCCGAAGCGCTTTTTTGCGCATGCGGCGGCAGAAAACCGCTCAGACAGGTAAATTCCAAGGTGGGGGTGCGTACCGCCTTCGGCAGCCGGGCGGCAATCGACGACATTCTGCAAGCCTTTGCCCAGGGACGGGCCGGAATCGAGACGATTGATAGCGCCGCCCAGCTCCAGGACGAGATGATCCCCCTCTGCGTCATCCTGCCCAAGGGGGGCGTGGAGATTCTCTGCGGTGACACGGTGGTGCCCGAAGGGAAACTCATCTGTCTGCGGATCACCGATTCATGAAAATGTTGTACCCCATTCACCGGGGCGGTGTCGCCAAAGTACCCAAAACCGCCGGACTGTAACCGTTCAGCAGTGGTGCAGATTTGGACAAGCGGACCGGCGCCGCGTACCTCGTGCACGTAAGCCGGGCCGATCGTCCGAAGATGTGGTGCTGCTGAACGGTTACAAAATGTTAAAGCGATCCGAGCCAGGGGCGCCTGCCTATTTGACCGTGGCGCTGAACTCGAACTGCCGCAGCTCGCCGTCCGGTAATTTGGTGCCGATCACAAACTCATAGGCGCCGGCCGCGGTCAGGGTCAGATCGACCCCGAAGTGCCCCTCCATGCCCATCAAGGTTTTAGGCGGCAGCTCCTCGCCGGCGGGGGTGGTCACCTTCACTGCCACCGTGCCCGATTCAATCCTCTTTTCGGAGGCAAGGTCGGTGAAGACGATCTGCAGATGGTGGGTCATTGGTTGGCCGGCCTCGGCCATGCTTTCCCGGACATCGCCCAGATGGGCAACACCCTTGACGCCGTCGACAATCTGCTCGCCCAGGGCGGTCAAATCGTCATGGCTGCCGGTCATCGAGCCGTGATCCATGGCAGAACTCTGATGGGCGCCGTCATGGCCGTTCATGGCATAAACCGGCAGGGCCGCGCCGAAGGCGAGCAGGAATGTGAGGGTCAGTAAGGTCTTCTTCATCTTGGTATTCTCCATTAATTTAAGTTAGTGCCTGTCCATAAATGGTCTTTTTGCCCGATAACTTCGTCGCTACAGAGTCGGAAAGTGCTCACGTACTCAAGTACGCTGCGCTTTTCCGACATCCTTGCTTCTCGTTCTCGGACAAAAATCCTCATTTCTGGACAGACACTCGCTAACCGCTCCGAGCTAAAGAGCGTCCTGATTTAGCCCCTTCATAAGCGGGTAAACCGGATTCGGCCGTTTTGAAAATCTTTTACCGGCGCCGCTTGAAGAGCCGCGGATTGCTCTTGATGAATGAATGAATCCACCGTTCGAGGAATGAGGTGTTTCTGGCGGTCTTAACGTAGCCGTAGCCAAGGATCGAGATTACCAGGGCTCCCAGAATATCGACAATCAGATCAAGCATTGTGTCGGTCAAACCGGAAGGATCATCGAGCATCTCCTTCTGCATGTTCATGCCGAATATAGTGTCCATGGCGAACTCGAATATCTCCCAGAGAACGCCGATTCCGACTGCAAACAGGAAAGCGAAAAAGGCGACAAAACCCGGTTTCATATGTACGCCGATCTTTTCTGTTTCGTTTAAGACATGCACCAGTAGAAAGCCGATAATCCCCAGTGAAAACCCGGAGCCGGAGTGAAGAGCCATGTCCCACCACCAGAAGCGGGAGTAGTACTCATGAACCTCGCCAAGGAACAGGGAGGCAAAGACGAAGGCAATTCCAAGAAGTACAAACTCGGGAGGATTGAAGACGCCGAAGAATTTTGCCAGAAAAAAGGGGACCATGGTTACCCCGATGATCCCGACTGTCAGCACGGCTGTAAGCCACTGCTCATCCCAGACAGCAACCATAACCTCAATAACCAGGATTGCCTGGAGGACAAAGGTCAATCGGCGGTGGATCAGTTGTGGCTGCATTCTGTCTCCAAGGGGTATCGGCCTGCATGAATTTAATTTTTCAATTATATAAGGAATTTGGAATAGATCCGCAAGTTTGATCGTCAACAAAAGAAGTCGATGGGGTATGATTGACAAGTTTGCAAAAAGTTCAAAATGGGATGGCTAAGCATGTAATAACCCCCTTGCGGGGTGAAAATCGTCAAATCCAAGGCGCGCGAATTTCGAGGAATGAAGCTACTTCAGTCCGCTGCAATGACGAGACAATTTGCAGCAACGCAGGAGCTGGCGACTTTTTGCGACGCCATCATGATTGATGTAACTTCGGCCGCCAGGCAGGCCGGATCAGTCTGATCCAAAGGGTGCATAAATCTTCTACCTTGAGTTATCACTCTTTTCTGGCATAGAATATATAAATATATAAAAACCGTGGTCAGCAAACCCTGGGAATATCCATATCGGACTTTGCTTTGTGTGATTTTTTTTGCGAGTTTATCCACATTAGTGGGAAAAATGCCAAAAATGGCTCCATGAAAAATATTAAATTGACCTTATCATTGCCGCCCGCCTTTTGCTGCCCGTCCGGACTTGGATTATTCAGGTGACAATCCATGACCCCTGATATTGGTGAAAAGCAATGGCATATTGAAACAAATTTCATCGGCAAGGAGAGCCTGGAAGTCTCGTTTACCGGGCGCTGGTGTCTGGATCAGGACCTGCCCTCGGTTGAAATCCTCAGGCCCGAATTAAGCGGCCGCTTAAAGCGCCTGACCTTCAGGACCGATCTTGCCGACTGGGACACGGGTTTCCCGGCTTTTCTCTTCAACCTGATCAGGTTAGGCGCCGACCAGGGCATCGAGGTCGAACAGGATGGCCTGCCGGAGGGGGTCCGCCATCTGCTGGATTTGGCCTCCGCCGGTTCGGAACAGAAGAGCGTCAGGCACGCCGGCGGCCGGGAGAATCTGCTGGCGCGAACCGGTGCGGCTACGAGGATTTTCTTTAGCGGCGGCCCGGCAATGCTGAGTTTTCTGGGAGAAATTATTTTGGGACTCGGCCGGCTGCTGTCGGGCCGGGCCCAGTTCCGCCGGCGGGACTTGTGGTTGGAGATCGAGGTGGTCGGGCCCCGGGCGCTGCTTATCGTCTCGGTGATCAGCTTTCTGGTGGGTATGATCCTCGCCTATCTGGGCGCCGACCAGCTGCGCCTGTTCGGGGCGCAGATCTTTATCGCCGATCTGGTCGGCATCGGCATGGTCCGGGAAATCGGGGCTTTGATGACCGGGGTGATCATCGCCGGCAGGTCCGGTTCGGCCTTCGCGGCCCAGCTCGGCACCATGCAGGTCAACGAAGAGATCGACGCCCTCAGGACCCTCGGTATTTCACCGATTGAGTTCCTGGTCCTGCCGCGGGTCCTGGCGCTTATCCTGATGATGCCGCTTTTGACGCTTTACTCGGCTTTTATCGGCATGCTGGCCGGGCTCCTGATTTCCACCACCATTTTCGATATCGGGATGTTTGAATACTATAACCAGACGGTGCGTATCCTGGAGCTCAAATATTTCATGGTGGGGCTGATCAAAGGCGGGGTCTATGGGGCCCTGATTGCCTTCGCCGGCTGTCTGCGCGGCATGCAGTGCGGCCGAAGCGCCGTGGCGGTGGGCGAAGCGGCAACCTCGGCGGTGGTGACCAGCATTCTCCTGATCACCATCTCGGCCTCGATGCTGACTATCATCTTTTACCAGTTGGGGATCTGAAGCGATGGAAAGCACCGCCCATATCGAAGTACGCGACCTGGCCGTAGCCCATGGCGACTTCGTTGTTCAACGCGATCTCAATTTCACGGTCAACAAGGGGGATGTCTTTATCATCATGGGCGGCAGCGGCAGCGGCAAATCGACCCTGATGCGGACCCTGATCGGCTTGCAGCGTCCCGACGCCGGCACGGTCTACTATGGCGGCGAGGACTTCTGGAATGTCGAACCCGCCGAACGGGAACGGCTCAAACGCAGGCTCGGCATCATGTTCCAGGGGGGCGCCTTGTGGAGTTCCCTGACCCTGGCGGAAAATGTGGGCCTGCCCTTAAGCGAATACACCGGGATGGCGCCGCATCTGATCGACGAGATCGTCTCCTTTAAACTCGCTCTGGTAGGCCTGGAAGGCTTCGATGATTTTTATCCGGCCGAATTGAGCGGCGGCATGAAAAAACGGGCCGGCCTGGCCCGGGCCATGGCTCTTGACCCGGAGATCCTGATCATTGACGAACCCTCTTCCGGCCTTGATCCCCTTAACGCCCGTCGGCTCGACGATCTCATCCTGGAGCTGCGGGACAGTCTCGGCACCACCATTGTTATGATAACCCATGAACTGGCCAGCATCCTCGGGATCGGCAACAATTCGGTTTTTCTGGACGCCGAAGCCCATACCATGATCGCCACCGGCAATCCCAAGGCAGCGGTCCATTCCGGCGACCCCATGGTTCGCCGTTTTCTCACCAGGGGGGAAAGATGAGCAGGAAAGGCAATACGACTCTGATCGGCGCCTTTGTTTTCGGGGCCGTCATTCTCACCACCATAGTCATTCTTCTCCTGGCCGGAAGGGAGTTGTTTAAGGAAAGTCGTCAGCATGTAATGTATTTCGAAGAAGCCGCCCGGGGATTGCAGGTGGGGTCACCGGTGGTCTTTCTCGGCGTCAAGGTGGGCGCCGTCAAACAGATCCAGCTTGAACTCGACGAAGAAAATGATCGTTTCCTGGCGGCGGTAACCGTCGATCTTACACCTCCCGGTGAAAAAACCCGCGCCGGCGAGCAGATCAACCTGCAGGATCGCATTACCATCCGGCAACTGGTGGACCGCGGCCTAAGGGCCAGGCTTAAGATACAGAGCCTGCTCACCGGCCAGCTCTACATAGACCTGGCTTTTTATCCCGACAAGCCGGCCCGTTATATCAGTGACCACTCCGAAATCAGCGAGATCCCCACGATTCCGACCACCGTGGAGGAATTATCCGCCCTGCTCGAAGACTTTTCGATCGCTGAATTTCTTGACGATCTTGCGGCGATCACCACCTCGACCCGTAAAATCCTTTCCTCGGATGCCTTGCGGACTCTTCCGGACCGGCTTGATGCGACTCTCCGTCACCTGGAATCCCTGGCCGCCCGTCTTGACTCGGCCGGCGGACCGCTTCTGGATAAAGCCCAGGCCGATCTGAACAAGATACATGAGGCGACCGATGCGATTCAGGCCGCCATGACCAAGGTCGGCCAGGCCGCCGACCGGGTCGGTGAACTGGCCGACGAGGATTCGCCGATATATGACAGCATGAACCGGGCCGGCGTCGAACTGGCCGCGGCGTCCGAAGCGCTGCGGCTCATCGCCGATGAGGAATCGCCGACCATCCAGGGGCTCAACCTGTCCTTGGGGGAGATCGAAAGGGCGGCCCGCGCCTTTCGCCGGTTGGCGGAAACCCTGGAACAGCAGCCCGAGGCGATTTTGCGGGGAAAACGGAATGGAGACCGATAATGCGACAAAACCCCTTAATTGACCAGCGTAGCCGCCTGCCGATTGTCCCCCTTATCCTTGCTCTGCTGCTGGCGGGCTGCGCCCGGACCCAGCCGGTCGCCTATTATCAGCTTTCCGCCGATCTCAGTTGTCGAAGCTTGCTTGATGCTGCTCCGATCAACGGCAGGGTTATCGGAATCGGCCCGATACGATTGCAGGAAAGGCTGGATCGGCAACAGATAATAATTCGCAGGGATGCCCACAGATTGCAATTATCCGCCAGCCATCGCTGGATAGAACCGCCGTCGGAAAACATTTCCCAGGTTATCAGGGAAAATCTCGCCACCCTGCTCAAGACCGAGGGTTTCCGGGATTATCCCTGGAGCAGATCCGCGAAGGTGGACTATCAACTTATCATTGATGTGGTTCGCTTTGACGGTGACGGATTTGAAAAAGCAATCCTGGAAACCGTCTGGTCGATAAAGGATGGCGAGGGGAAAACCTTGCTGCCCCGGCGGCGCAGCGTCTATCAAGCCGGAACTCCCACTCCGGATTATGAAGGGGTGGTCGTTGGCTTAAGTGAAACATTAAATGTTTTCTGCCGGGAAATTGCCCGGGAACTCCTGTTAATCGCAGCCGAAGCCCCACCGCCAACATCCTGACTCAAAACGGGGCGATAAATTCTCCAGGTTGTCCGGAGCTCTCGGAGTGTAACCGATCACGGGAAAGCCGCCCATGATTGGCCAATCTCGCATCTGGTAAGCGATTACAGGGTGTGGAGATGCAAGGTATCACCATGCGATGTGTGCTGATGTACATGAGCAGGGTGATAACACAGCGGATTCGGCGCCCTGTGATCGCTTACCTCGGAGTATCTGCCGCCCGGGGCTGCCTGTGATCCTGCCCATGCCCCCGATCATTCATTCAGCGAATAAAGGTAATTCCCAGGCGCAGGGCTTCGGTGCGATCCCGATAGTTCAGCATACTTTCGGCCAGGGCATTGACGTACTGAAGGTGGAGGTAAATCTGGATATTTTCGGAGATACCGCCGTGCACCGGATAGTTGAGATCGATTTGGAGGGAGCCGCCTTCCCTGGCCCAGCGAAATGCCGTTGTGGTAACTAACCTGTCCGCCTTTCCCGCTTTTATTTCCAGTTCAAAATACCCCCGATAATCAGGAAGATCGTTGTTGTGTGCTTTGCTGTTTTTGACATAAAACCATACTTTCGGAACAAACTGGAGGCCGAGGCCGGTGTTCTGATTGTAGAGAATGGCTATCGGTTTGAGGTAGAAGATATTGGTGGTGCGCGACTCGTCTTCCGCCCGGCCGTTGGACTCGTGCAGCAGGCCGCTTTGCAGAAAGAGTCCTTCCAGCCAAAAGGGCCGCCAGGCCAGATTATCGGTTATATGAAAAAACTCCGGTTTGTAGCTGGTGTCTTCGAATGGGGCTGAGTCGGAACCTAAATCCCAGAAGGAGGTTTGGGTGTAGCCGAAATTGAGGCCTTTGGCCCAGGGATTTTCCTTGACGAACGGCCCGGAAGGATTGAGCAGTTGATAGCGGAAACTGAACTGGAGCTTGCTTTTTTTGGGGTTAGTGCCAACCAGCAAGTAGATAGGTTCGTAGGGTTTGAAGTTACCCAGATATGGCTGATAGAGAGTGAAAAGATCTTCCAGGGTCGGATCCTTAGCCACTTCCGGCAATGGTTCCTCCGCCCCGACCGGTCGACTCTGGGCGAAGGTAATCCATAAAGCCAGAGAGATGATACCCGTTAAACGAAAAATATTCATGGATGTCCTTTAGGCGATCTCTGACTAATCTTGATGGCTCGGAATGACACCTTCTTGTCAACAACCCCGGCCATTTTTACTTACCGAAATCACAAACCGGATAACTGCATGACTTGCACTGGCGGCAAAGGCCGCCGTGACCCATGGCGGCCAGTTCTTCGCGGCCTATTTTCTCGCCGAGGATCAGCCTGGGCAGAACCAGGTCAAAAACCGTGGTTTTATGAAACATGCCGCAGGCCGGTAGTCCCAGGATCGGGACCTTGTCGAGATAACCGACCAGGAACATGGCCCCGGGCAGGACCGGGGTGCCATAAACCATAGCGCCGGCGCCGGCTTCTTTTATCCCCTGGCGGGTAACGTCATCGGGGTCGACCGACATGCCGCCGCTGGTTATGATGATTTCGGCGCCCCGGTCGAGACAGATCCGGATCTCGGCGGCAATGGCCTGAATGTCATCGGGAGCGAAGCCGACCGTGACCACCTCCGAGCCGAGATCGGTCAGCTTTTTCCTCAAAACCGGTTCGAAGGCGTCTTTTATCCGTCCATAATAAACCTCGTTGCCGGTGATGACCAGACCGGCCTTGAGATTGGGCAGTTGGGCTACCCCGATAATTCCGCCGCCGTTTCCGGCAATCGCGCAGGCTTTCTCGACCGTTTTTCGCCTGCCGATCAGGGGGATTAGCCTGGTGGCCCCGATCTGCAGCCCCTTTTTTACCGGGGTGTTGTGATGGAGGGTGGCGCACATCACCTCGCCGACAAGGTTGAATCGATGGAGGGCTGCAACATCGATCCTCAGTAAGCCGTCGGTCCGGGCGACTATATTCAGCTTACCCTCCACCGGCTCGCCGCTGACTTCGGCGCCGGGACCGGCCAGGGCGGTTGCCAGCAAGCGGGCCGCCTCGTTTTCGTGGATGTCGTCCGGGGTGAGTTCGAGAACATAGATGTTCTCCTTGCCGAGATCTTTCAAGCC
>JBHEOZ010000006.1:0-4443 GCA_046260555.1 Desulfurivibrionaceae bacterium | reverse complement strand
TATATGGCCCTTCCGGAAGGCCCGACCCTTGAAGCCGTCCGTCTTGTTGATTCTTGTGACGTCGTGGGGCAGGACCATGCCCACCGCCTCGTCAACCGGGATAGTTTTGTGCAATTTTACCGTTCTCCTTTTAGCCGGCATGTCGGGGGTCAGATCAGCTCGAAGTAACGGCCATGGGCACAGGAACAACACATAACCGCTCCGTTTTTCTCGATTTCACGGCAGTCCTGAATCCAGTCGCCGCATTGGTCGCACTGCACCCTTTTCAGGGGACGGCCCGGCATATCCTCGGCCGGGATTTCCACCCTGACCGGCTGCACCCTGAACAGCTCATCATCGGCCATAATCCGGTAGGCTTCGAGCTGGCGTTTATACTTGTCTTCAATCCCGGGGCAGTATTTATGCGCGGCTTCCCGGGAATCCTCCCGGGCGGTTATCCTGACCGCCCGGCCATCATCAAGGTTGACAAAGGTCGCCGCCATGATCCCGTAATCGAGCCATTTCAGGGAGCGTTTTCCCAGGCTGCAGCCGGTAACGGTTTGAATAGCGTCGGTGGCGCAGCGGTCGATCTCGACCAGGACATAGAATTTTTTACGGTCGAGACCGCGGGGGTCGGAAATACCGATGGCATTCAGGCCGAGCATGGCCATCCTGACCCCGATCACCTGACCGGCGCAGACATGGCCGTGGATCGCGGTCGATTTTTCCAGAAGTTCGTCAAATGATTCCAGCATAGTTATTCTCTCTTTGAAGTTAAGACATTTTACTTTGTGATGCCGCTTAGTCAAGCAATCGGGAACCAATCGATTGCCGCTGCCGTTTTCACAAGGAAGATCAGAGAGATAGTTTCCGGAGGAGGGCAGGGGAGATTGGGTTTTGCATCAGGTCCAGGGGCCATCATAACTGGCAAAATGCGATTATCTCTGTTATCAGAGTAAGATGCTTTCATGATGCGCATTTGTCTCTTATAACCGATTCCGCGGGTTTAGTTGCTATGTATGCTAGAGGACTCAAGATCAATATTATTCTGAATCTGCTGTTGATCCTTGCGGCGGCGATGTTACTGGTTGATCTGGTCATGGTGGGTTCGGCCCGCCGGCACCTGCTGCGGGCCCGGCTTGAAACGGGCCATTCGCTCCTCGCCGCCATCGGGACGGCCTTGCCTGAAGGCTTATCGGACCCCACTCTTTCCGGGGCGCGATTGGCGGGCGCTATGGACGAAGCTTCCGCTCTCTGCCTTACCCTGGTAAGCGATAGCGGAGAAGAGCTTTTCAGTCGAGGACCTGATTGCGGCCGGATCAGTCAGCTTCGGGAGGAGGCGGGAGAGGCCCTTTCTTCAGGGGAGGCGACTTCATCCCTGACCGGGTTGACCAGAGGAATTATCTGGCCGGAACGAAAAAACCTGCTGATTGCCAGACCTTACCTGGAAAACAATAAAGTCGTTGGCGCTCTCGCCGTGGATCTGGATCTGGAAGGGGTTTACCAGTCGCTCCGCAACTCCCAGCGTATCTTCTTCGTCTACTTCGCGGTCAACCTCCTGGTTTTTGCCCTGTTCGGTTTTTATCAGCTTTACCGGCTGGTCCTGAAGCCGATCAGCCGTCTGGTCAGCACTGCCGAGGAGTTTCATGACGACGAGGGTTTTTCTTTTTTACCGGATAAAAAGAATGGCGAGTTCAACCGGCTTTCGCACAGTCTCAATAAAATGCTGGCGCGGATCGGCCGGGACCGGGGCAGACTGCGGGAAACCATCTCCGAACTCGAGGATGCCAACCTCATGTTGCGCAAAACCCAACTGGAAATGGTCAGGGCTGAAAAGCTCGCCTCGGTCGGGCGTCTGTCGGCCGGTATCGCCCATGAGATCGGCAACCCGATCGGTATTGTAATCGGCTACCTCGATCTCCTGAAGCAAAACTCGATTCCGGCCGAGCAGAAAAAGGATTTTATCCTACGGGCTGAAAAGGAGATGAACCGGGTAAACTCCATCATCAGGCAGCTTCTCGATTTTGCCAGACAGCCCGCGGATGAACCGCGAAACCAGATATCCGTTCACGAAATTATCGGCGAGGTCGTGGATATCTGCCGGGTTCAGCCGTTGATGTCGGGAATCGAGTTCGTTTTTGAAGGGCATGCCGAAAAAGACCTGGTCGTCGGCTCAAGCGACCAATTAAAACAGGTTTTTCTGAATCTTTTGATCAATGCGGCCGACGCCATAAATGACGGTTATGGCGCTCCCGGGGAGGGACGGATTGCCATAACCACCGTGATCGAAGCAGAAAGCGGGGAAGGGCGGGGCGGAGTGATCCGGATTCGGATCACCGATAACGGTCCCGGCATTGATGCCGGCAACCTTGAAAATATCTTCGATCCGTTCTACAGCACCAAGGAGCCCGGGAAAGGAACAGGTCTGGGCTTGTCCATCTGTTTTACGATCATTGAAAACCTGGGGGGAGTTATCGAGGCGGCAAGCAGCGCCAGGGGGACGACCATCACCGTCAGCCTCCCCCTTTCGGGGAGTTCCCGCAAATCAAACGATAAGGATTTGGAAAATGTCCGATAAGCGCGGCGCCGGCAGGCTTTTAATCATCGATGATGAGCAGAATATGCGGCACATGCTGAAGGTCATGGCCGAAAGCAACGGTTATATCACGGTCACGGTGGAAGACGGTCTGAAGGCGCTCGCCTTGTTGGGGGAGAACGAATTCGATTTCATCCTTTGCGATGTCAAGATGCCCAATATGAACGGGATGGATTTTCTGCGGGCCTCGGCCGACTGTCGGGGGGATGCGACAGTGATCATGATGTCCGCTTATGGCACGATCGACCTGGCCCTGGAGGCTATGAAGGGCGGGGCCTATGATTTCATTTCCAAACCCTTCAAGATAGATGAAGTGGTCATGGCGCTCAGGAAGGCGGAAGAGCGGGAGAGTCTGCGCCGGGAAAACCAACGTTTGCGGAACCAGCTGCGCAATCTCGAGGGCGGCAGCAAATTTGCCGGGATGATCGGCAAAAGCGAGCCGATGCGCAAGGTTTTCGAGCTGGCTGAAAAGGTCGCCCGCTATAGTACCACGGTTTTGATCACCGGCGAGTCGGGGACCGGCAAGGAACTGGTCGCCCGCGGCATTCATTTCGCCAGCCCCCGCCGCGATCACCCCCTGGTCCCGGTTAACTGCGGCGGGATTCCAGAGGCGCTGCTGGAAAGCGAACTGTTCGGCCACCTCAAGGGCGCTTTTACCGGGGCTGATCGCAGCCATAAAGGCCTTTTCGAGGAGGCGGAGGGCGGCACCATTTTTCTGGATGAAGTAGGCGAGCTGCCTCTGCCGCTCCAAGTCAAGATCCTCCGGGTTCTCCAGGAAAATGAAATCAGACCGGTCGGTTCGACGGAGACCAGAAAGGTGGATGTCAGGGTTATTGCCGCCACCGCCAGAAATCTCGAAGAAGAGATCGGCCGGGGACTATTCCGGGAGGACCTCTTCTACCGGCTGAATGTCATGCCCATTCACCTGCCTGCCCTGCGGGAACATCCGGAAGATATTCCGGCACTCTGCCGATATTTCATTGATAGTTACAACGAAGAGCTGGGCATGTCCGTGCAGGGGATCGGGGCCGGGGCGATGGCCAGGCTTATCGAACTGCCCTGGCCGGGCAATGTCAGGGAACTCGAGAATATCATGGAAAGGGCGATGGTTTTAAGCGACGCTGAAATACTGGGTCCCGAAGTTCTGCCGGATTATCAGGACAATGCTGCCGATTGTCTGGTCCGCCTGGACGAGCAGAACGGTTTCTCCCTGAAAAAGGCCAAAAAAATCTGGGAAAGGAAGCTCATAATCGGAGCCCTGCGGGCCACGGGCGGCAATCGCACCCGGGCCGCGGAAATGTTGGAGTTAAGTTTCCCGTCGTTGCTCGCCAAGATCAAGGCCTACGGGATCGAAATCAAAAACGGTGAGGCGAGCTGAGATAATTTCGGACCGCGCGACCGTATCACAACCTGGAAAGTTGAGTTTTTAATCTTCCTTAAGGGCCAGCAGCGGTTCCAGTCTGGCCAGACGGTAAACCGGCAGGATGGCGCCCAGTAGACAAGCGGCGCCGCCCAGGCCCATGGCCAGGAGGCTTATGATTATACTGGCCGGAGAGGTGATCGATATTTCCCCCAGTCTGGTGAGCAGATTGAAGTCGGCGGCCAGGTAATTCAGGAGCAGATGGCCGGCGATCACCCCGATAAAGCCGCCCAGCAAGCTGATGATCGCCGCTTCGGCGATAAACATTTTGATGATATGTTTGCGGCAGGCGCCGATGGCCTGCAGGATGCCCACCTCTCTTTTCCTCTCGTTGGTCATGGCCGTAAAAGTCGACCAGGCCAGGAGGATCGCCAGGGTTGAGGCAATTACGATGGTTATGGTGAATATCCGGATGATGTCGCCCAGGGTAGTGCGCACATCCTTACCG
>JBHEOZ010000059.1:0-9406 GCA_046260555.1 Desulfurivibrionaceae bacterium | reverse complement strand
ATCTTGATCAGCTCGACCAACCCGGCCTGCCGGATGAGGATTTTGACGCGGATTCAACCCAGATTTTCTCTGCCGACTTCAAGGATGAAGAAATTTCCCTGGATGAAATAGATCTTGATCTAGGTGATGATTTTGGTGCTGATGCCAGTTCTGAGTTTGATGCAACGGAAATATTGAATACCGATAAGACAGATGAAGATATTATTAACTTCGATCTTACCGGAGAATTTGACAACAATATCGACTTTGATCTGAGTGGTGATCTTCAGGAATTGGAACTTGACGATACCACTATTTTCTCGCCGGCTGATCCAGGATTCGGCCAAGAGGAAACCCCGGGCGGTGAGCCTGATGATTCCTTTGACGATGCTTTCCTCTTGGACGAAGAGGCGCCGTCTGCGGTGACCGACAATCTGTCATTTGACTCAGACCAGACCGAATATCTTGAACTGGAAGACGATATGCTGGAGGAATTCGAACCAGCCAATGAGGATCAAGATAAAATTGAAGAGATTCTATCGGGCACCGGCCCGGCGGCGGATTTTGCTCCGGATTACCCCGGCGGGACGGAAGAGTTTCAGGTGGACGTTACTCAGACCGACAGCGACAACCTTGGTTTTGCCCTTGACGAAGAAGTCGTGACTTCCCAGACCAGTGATTCGTTCTCTCAAACGGAGGAGGGCATAGCGAGCGGGATTTCCGAGCTCGATGATCCCCTGCTGGACGCAGACGATGGGTTGAACGGACAATCCGGGGCACCCTCTTCCGATGATTTTGAATCCGGGCTTGAATCCCCTCGTTTTGATCTGGGCCCCGACCTTGATGATGCAAACGATAGTGTTCCGGAAGATGCTGAGCGGCTGGGAGATGAGCTGCTGGCTACCTTGGATGAAGAAATTGATTTTGATGTGGCCGAGCTTGAAAATGATCGTGAAGAAACATGGTCCGCATCCGGGGAAGCTGCCGGTGAAGATTTAGATGACGAACTGCTTGCTGTAATGGATGATGATGCGGAGGCAGTCTCGCCTCCTCTCTCTTTGGGTCTGGAAGATATCGATGTCTCCGACCTTGTTTCCTCCTCTTCTCCGGATGATGATCCCTCCCGGCCTCCTGATTCCGCTGATGAGCTGGACCTTACTTCTTTAATGGAAGATGACGAGACCAAGGATGTTGGCCTCGACCATTCCAATGAAGATATTCCGGAAAGCAGGCTTGTTGAGGATGACAATAAATAACCTGAATCCGTGACGGCTTCGTGGTGAATTTTTCTTTATACCCACAGGGCATAAGTTTCGTACGAGCAGACAAGCTGCTCAACTCAGCTTTATCAGTTTGTTGTTAAGTAAAATAATCTTTTTTATGGGTCGTCATGTTTCACCCCGCCGCCCTGCGGGGCGCCCGATAACGGCGCATCTGCCGCGTTGGCAACTCGTTGAAATACCAAAAGTATTATCAACATCGCTGCCGCCTTGCATCTGCACCGTTCTCGAACGCTAGTGGATTCAGGAATAAAGCTTATTTGACCTTTCCTTGTTTTCGCGGTTGCTTTAACCAGACTTTTTAAAAACACTTGACATCCATGGTTCATTTTCTTAAGTTAGCGCATCGATTTAGCCGAGATAGCTCAGTCGGTAGAGCAACGGACTGAAAATCCGTGTGTCCCTGGTTCGATTCCTGGTCTCGGCACCATTTTTTTTAAGGCCCCAAGGCAAAGTGATTTGTTGCCCGGGCCTTTTTTTGTCCGATTACCACCGTAATTTTTTGAGTTTGCCTTTTACGGCAACCTGTTGATTTATTGAGAAAAAACATCCATGGCCGGCCGGCTTCCCCCTGTGCCACTCAGACTGTAAGCGACCTAACCCATGTGCTGGACTGAAAGTTCCATCGCGCCGAATTGATAGATAGCGCGCCAATCTGAAATCCCCCTCCGGCACGATCAAGCGGCAGTTTTTTCTTCCCCCCTTCGCTTGTTCCAATCGCACAGAGAAATATTACGCCGTAAAAATATAGATCCACTGTTTTTGTGTATGGCCGATCCCTTCCGCTTTGCTTTATTGTTTCACGTGGAACATTAGTAAAAATAAATTGGTATGAAAAACAAAGATAGTGGTTTTTGAATTGCGCGACCTTGTAATTAAGGGTAAGCATATGTAAGAGGTTTGCTTCTTTGTTACGGATTATAATTCGGAGTATTTGAAATGGCTAACATCGGTAAGCGGCAGTCGGAAGGCAAGAAGGGTGGGGGCTCTGCGAAAATTGTCGCCCTGGCCAATCAAAAAGGTGGGGTCGGCAAGTCGACGACCGCCATGAACCTTTCCTCGGCTCTGGCTGTGTCCGGCAAGAGAGTCCTTTTGATAGATGCGGACCCGCAGGGTAATGCATCCAGCGGTTTGGGGATTGATTCCAGAGGGCAGGAACATCATCTCTATCATTGCCTGATCGGGGAGGCTTCGACCGACAAGGCAATCTGCAGCATTGCAGGCCATGATTGCTTCGATCTGGTGCCGACCCATATCGACTTGATCGGCGCAGAAATTGAATTGGTTTCAGCGGCCAACCGGGAGTATTTTTTGGACAAGGCTCTGCGGAGTGTTAGAAATAAATATGATTATATTTTTATCGATTGCCCTCCGTCCCTGGGGCTTTTAACCATTAATGCCCTGACGGCGGCCGATTCGGTTATTATTCCGATGCAATGTGAGTACTTTGCCTTGGAGGGCTTGAGCCAGCTGGTGCGCACGATTAGACTGGTGAAAAATTCTTTTAATAAAAAGCTGGTTATTGAAGGGTTGCTGTTGACCATGTTTGATCGGCGTAACCGGCTCACCTTCCAGGTTGCCAAGGAGGTCCGGGAACATTTTCAGGGTACAGTATATGATATGGTGATTCCCCGGAATGTTCGTTTAAGCGAGAGTCCCAGCCATGGTCGGCCGGTGTTGACTTATGCGCCGGAGTCGGTGGGTGCGGTGAGTTACCTGAACCTCGCCAAGGAATTTTTGAAAAAGCAAAATGCTTAAAATTTAGAGGCGGAAAGATAAATGGTTATTAAGATGAGATCACTTGGCAAGGGGTTGGATGCGTTATTGCCTTCCGCGGATGAAAGTAGAAATGGCGGCACATCTTCTAGCGGTACACTTCTGATGTGTCCAATCAATGACCTTGTACCGAATCCTTACCAGCCAAGGAAAAAACTTGAAAAGGCCGGTCTCAAGGAGCTGGCCGATTCAATCGCGGAAAAAGGGATTCTGCAGCCGCTGGTGGTCAGAAAAAAAGAGGATGAAAGCGGCTTTGAACTGATTGCCGGAGAGCGTCGGTTGCAGGCGGGCAAGCTTGCCGGCCTGAAAGAGGTGCCGGTTCTGGTGATCGTGGCGGATCGGGTTAGCCGTCTGGAGCTTGCCATTATTGAAAATATTCAGCGGCAGAATCTTAACGCCCTTGAAGAGGCGGAAGCCTATAACCGCCTAATCAAGGAGTTTGGCCATACCCAGGAGGAAGTTGCCAAGAAGGTCGGTAGGGATAGGTCAACGGTTGCCAATACCCTTCGCCTCCTGCACCTGCCTGAATATGCCCAAAATGACTTGATGAAGGGTAGTATCTCCATGGGCCACGCCCGGGTGCTGCTTTCCGCCCCTGACCGTGATAGTATGAGGGTTCTCAGGGATGAGATAGTTCTAAAGAATATGTCGGTGCGACAGGCCGAAAAGCTGGTTAAAAAGTGGAAAGATGAGATGGCGGCAGCCCCCGGCACCACCTCGCGCAATACTACTCCGAAGAAAAAAAGGCAGGAAATACCGGATTCATATTGCCAGACCCTGACCGGTGATATTGCACGGTACCTAGACACTAAGGCGGCGATCGTTCAAAACGGTGCTCGCGGCAAGATTGAAATAGAGTACTACTCCCTGGATGATCTGGAACGGCTGGTCAGTCTGGTCACAAAATCTCCTTCGGTAGCTTAGTCATTCCTCTTGCCCCTTCAAATATAATGATGCCAATCAAATGCGAAGCAGAGCTGCTCGGTAATGAAAAAATTGCCGGCGATATATGGCGGACAACCCTGTTGGCTCCGGCTTTGGCCCGCGCCGCCGGCCCTGGCCAGTTTGTCATGGTTAAAGGCGGCAAAGGGGCCGACCCTCCACTCTGGCGCCGGCCTTTTTCCATACATCAGGTCATCGATAGCGAGCGAATCCAGCTTTTAATCAAGGCGGTCGGTACCGGCTCCGAATTTATCGTCAGTCGCCGACCCGGTGAAACAGTCAGTCTGGTCGGGCCATTGGGTAGGGGGTTTACCCTCCCCGAGCATGCTGAGAATATCTGCGTCATCGGAGGAGGGGTCGGCGCGGCCCCTCTCTTTTATTTGACCAGGCAGCTCCTTACTCACTCCACTAAGCCCGATACTATTAAAGTATTCCTGGGGGGAGCTACTGCTGCCGATATCCAGGTTCTGGAAAAGGACTTCAGCGGCCTCGGCGCCGCAGTCCAGGTAGCTACGGATGACGGCAGTGCCGGTCATCACGGTTTGGTCACCGAACTGTTATTCCATGAGCTGAATCCGGCTAAGCAGTGGCGTGTCTATAGCTGCGGACCTCATCCGATGATGAAAAGCGTAGCCCTCTATTGCCTTGACAGGAAATGGCCATGCCAGGTTTCCCTTGAAACCCTGATGGCCTGCGGTATTTCGGCCTGCCTAGGCTGTGTCGTTCCCGGTACCGGTCAGACAGACCTGGACGGCGGCGGCCCCTACCTGCATGTCTGTAAAGAAGGGCCGGTTTTCGAAGCGGGGGAGGTACGATGGGAGACCTAGGGAACCGGCTGAGGGTCGATATCACCGACCGTTTGCAGCTTGATAATCCGATCATGACCGCTTCCGGCACCTTTGGTTACGGTGATGAGTTCAGCAACTTCGTCAACCTGGACCGCTTGGGAGCGCTGGTTGTTAAAGGGATCTCTTTAAAACCGCGGCCCGGCAACCCCCCACCCCGGATTGCCGAAACAAGCTGCGGGATGCTGAACGCGATTGGACTGGAAAACGTCGGCCTGGAAAAGTTCATCAGCGATAAAATGCCTTTTCTCCGGAAAATTCAGGTACCGGTGATCGTCAATATCCTGGGTGAGACCCTCGAAGAGTACGCCGCTCTGTCAGAAAAACTTAATGATATCAAGGGGATATCGGCTATTGAGGTCAATATATCCTGCCCCAATGTCAAAAAGGGCGGGGTTGCCTTCGGCACCGATCCAGCCATGGTTTTTCAGGTTACCGAAGCGGTCAAATCCCGAACCGCGCTGCCGGTGATCATCAAGCTCTCCCCGAATGTGACCGACATTACCGCTACGGCCAGAGCCGCTGAAGAGGGCGGGGCCGATGCGATTTCCCTGATCAATACTCTGATGGGCATGGCGATTGATCACCGATCGAGGCGCCCCCGGCTGGCCAATATCATCGGCGGCCTTTCCGGACCGGCCATTAAGCCCGTGGCCCTGAGAATGGTCTGGCAGGTGGCCAATGTCGTCAAGATCCCGATTATCGGCATTGGCGGGATTATGACCGTCGAAGACGTTCTCGAGTTTATGATCGCCGGCGCCTCTGCCGTGGAGATCGGCACCGCCAACCTGATTGAGCCGGATACGACGGAAAGGATTATCGAAGGCCTTCACGATTATATCGAGGAGACCGGCTGCCGGTCGATCCGTGAGATTATCGGCTCCCTGCAAACGTAACCGTTCAGCAGCGCCACATCTTCGGACGATCGGCCCGGTTTACGTACACGAAGTACGCGGCGCCGGTCCGTTTGTCCAAATCTGTACCACTGCTGAACGGTTACAGTCCGGCGGTTGTGGTACTTTGACGACCGCCCCGGTGAACGGTTACAAAAAAAAGAAAGGCCGGGCGTTCCACCGGAACGCCCGGCTTAAACCGGCTGAACTATCCGCCGTTTCCGGAGCGGATCATTGCGCTCCTTTGCTTTTCGCCTGGTCGATCATCTCCTGAATCGCCTGGGGAGAGCGGCTTTTAACCTTGCGGCCGTTCACGAAGAGACTCGGGGTGCCGGTGACTCCCCCTTCAATGCCTTCCCGGATATCCTGGTTTATTTTAGCATCGATCGCCGGGTCTTTCAGGCTTTTAAGAAAGCGGGGCATATCGAGGCCCAGTTCGACCGGAATCCGGCTCAGGGCTTGTTGGTCGAGCTTCGTTCTGCTCGGCGAAGTGATGAAGGAGAACAGCTTGTCGTGAAACTCCCAGAACTTGCCCTGTTCGTGGGCGGCCATGGCGCTCTCGGCGGCGGGCCGGGCAATGTTGTGACTGCGCAGGGGGAAGTTCTTGAAGACAATCTTCAGGGTGTCGGGGTTTTTTTCGAGCAACTGCTCGAATAACGGCCGGAGCCGCGCGCAGTAAGGTCACTCGAAGTCGCTGAATACGGCCAGCACCACCGGGGCCTGGCTCTTGCCAAGATAGGGGGAGCCCTCATAGTCGAATTGGGCGATGTATTCGATCAACAGTTCATGGACGCTGTTGTCTTTTGTGTTGCCCAGAAAGACCCGGTCGCCGGTACCGTCGGCGGACAATGTACTCATGGCGGGATCGACCTTGATCGAGTCGATCAGCTTGGCGTTGTTGTCGTAAATCGCCAGGGTGCCTCCCTCCATGAGAATAAAGGTCCGTTTGCCGTCCGCGGTAACCTGGACGGCAAGGGGAGTCTTTTCTGTTTTTATGGTATTTCGGGTTTGCCAGTCAACATCCGCCGTTGCCAATCCCGGTAGAGCGGTGGCGGCGAGCAGGATGAGCAAAATGGAAAAAACAGTAGTTCTTTTTCGCATAAAAAATCTCCCTTTGCTGATGATGGAAAAGTTAGAGTCAATCAGCCTTAGTATAGTATAGGCCGGAAAGGCGTCAATACCTAAAATTATAGACGGGTGCTATTCATGGATGCCCTGGAGCCCGATTGCCCGTAAAATTCGAAATATCAAACCTGCAAGCCCGGGCGCGGGAAGTCGTCAAATCCTTTATTCCCAAAGAGATAAGCCGGCCAGTGGTCGACACGGATCCGGATTTAGTCCAAATTCAGGAAGTTGAGCCGGCAAGGACCTCGGCCAGATGGAGAACCCGAATCCCGGAGTCGGCGAGAGCCAGATGATGCCGGAGCTGGATCAGGCAGCCGGTACAGGTTGTGATTACCAGATCCGGCTCCGCGGCCAGAATATCTTCAATCGCGCTTTCGGCGATACGTTTTGAAAGATCCGGGTGGGCCAGGTTGAAAAGTCCGCCAAAGCCGCAGCACTTTGGGGAGTCCGGCATCGCCGCTAACTCTATCCCCGGCAGGTTGTCGAGTAACAGGCGGGGGGCGCTTTTCAACTCGGCCCGGTGGCGAAGATGGCAGGGGTCGTGGTAGACCGCCTTTTTCCCGGAGGCAGCGGCCGGGCTCTTGGGTTCGCTCTCCGCCGGAGCCTCTCCATTGATCAAAAAAATACTGAACTCCCGCAGACGTTCGGCGAAGGCGGTGGCCCGGGCTCTCCACCTGTCGTCGTCGGCCAGCAACTCGGGATAAGCGGCCAGGTGGCTGAAGCACGATCCGCAGAGTACCATGATCGGGGCACTGCTTTCCTCGAAAACCCTGATGTTGAGCCGGGCCAGGCGGCGGGCCTCTTCCAGTTGTCCGTTGCTGTAAAAAGCCAGGCCGCAACAGCTTTGGGCCGGTGGAATTTGCGGCGCGCCATTTTCTTTTCGATTAACGAGTTCAACCGAGGCGGCGGCTATCGATTTATCCAGGTAAGCGGCGTAGCAGCCGGTAAAAAGCAGAGTCCCGGTGGGGGCCTCGGTTTTCCCGGCGGTGGTAAAGGCGCCGGCGCCGAGCCCCCCGGCGGAAGGTTTGCGATGTTCTTGCGGGCCGGCCAGGCCAAGTTTCAGGCGCAGGCCGCTGTCGGGCGGCAATTTAGCAAGCAGCGGCTCCGATATCCTCAGGAGTTTTCCGATCCCGGCCAGGATCCGGTGGTTCGGCAGGCATTTGCCGATCAGGGTCCGCATCAGCCTGCCCTCTCCGGGCATCACCGGAAAACGGCGGCGGCTTTCAACGACCATGGCCGGCAGATCTATTTCCCGGGGGCAGGTCCGGCTGCACGCCTTGCAGAGCAGGCATTTTGAGAAAATATCGCGGTACTCTCCGGTCTGCCGGTCTCCGGGTATTTTGTCGAGGAGATGCAAGCGTCCCCGTGCGGTCAGGCTTTCCCGGCCGGTAGCCAGGTAAACCGGACAAACTGTCGTGCAGGCTCCGCACTTGGCGCAAGCGTTTCCGGATTGGCGTGGGTGGTCTGAAGCCATGGCTTATGGCCGGTGTTTATTGGGGGATCCCATCGTCCGGATCTCAGGATGAGGCGGCTGTCGGGGTGTCGGATTTGCGGTCAAGGCTGTCCCTGCCAGAGGAGATAGGCGCGGATAAAGGGATCCAGGTTGCCGTCCAGGACGGAGTCGACGTTGCCCATTTCGAAATTGGTGCGGTGGTCCTTGATCATCCGGTAGGGCTGCATCACGTAGGAACGGATCTGGCTGCCCCAGCCGATTTCCAGCTTATCGCCGTGCAGTTCCTGCTGTTCTTCCTTCTGCAGCTCCTCTTCCCTTTTATAGAGCTGGGCCTTGAGCATCTTCATGGCGGTGTCCTTGTTGCGGTGCTGGGGGCGTTCGTTCTGGCACTGGACGACGATGCCGGTGGGCAGATGGGTGATGCGGATGGCCGAGCTGGTCTTGTTGACGTGCTGGCCGCCTGCCCCGCTTGCCCGGTAAGTATCGATCCGCAGATCCTTTTCGTTTATATCGACCTTGATATCGTCGTCAAGCTCCGGAAAGATGAAGACTGAAGCGAACGAGGTGTGACGGCGGCCGCTGGCGTCGAAAGGGGATATGCGGACCAGTCGGTGGATCCCCATTTCGGAGCGGAGAAAACCGTAGGCGTGGCGCCCCTTGATCATGACCGTCACGCTTTTGACCCCGGCCTCGTCACCCGGCAGAAGATCGAGGGTCTCGGTCTTGAAACCGTTGATTTCGGCCCAGCGCAGATACATCCTCCCAGTTGTCGATCAAGCCCTGGAGACGGCCCTGTTCTTTCTGAATCGCGGTAGCCCTGGCCTGATCGTCCCAGAAGCCGGGTTTCATGGTTTCCGCATCAAGCTCCGCCACTTTTTCCTTCATGACATCTAATTCAAAGATGGCTCCGCAGGGCTAGTAAACGGTCGTTAAGGTTCTGAATTTTCTGTTTAAGTTCGGCTGACATGTTTTTCTCCTTGGGGCCGTTAGAAAATAATCCGGACAAACCGGCTGTCCGGTTCAGGTGTGAATTTATCCTGAATCCGTGACGGCTTTGCACGGTTCATTAGATTAGTTGGTTGTAATTACGTAAAAAATGTTTAATTCGCGACG
>JBHEOZ010000058.1:5642-9449 GCA_046260555.1 Desulfurivibrionaceae bacterium | reverse complement strand
TTTCGGTGAAGCTGGGAGCAGTCGGTGGCAAAGGCGGCGGTGATCGGACCGGGATCTCCGCCGCCGGCCCTGATACTCGCCATCAGGGATTCGATCAGGGGGTTATTCAGATCGGTATCGATGCCGTCGCAACTGTAGATCTGATCGATCGCGGCCCGGCCGCCCACGCAATTTTCAACCAGTTCCTTTACCTCCGTAAAAGTCATGGCCGGCAGAACCCTGATATCTATAAAGGCCTCGCATCGGTCGGGGATGGTATTCAGGGAAGCGCCGCCTTGAATTTTAGTAACCGCCAGGGTGGCCCGGCCCAGACCGGGATCCGTTCTGGTCTGCAATTCCTTGCCTAACCGTTCAAGATCATTGATGACCGGCACCATCCCGCTGATCGCGTTGACTCCCTTGTCGGGATGGGAGGAGTGGGCGGCCTTGCCCTTCGTGACGATCCGGCAGCGGAACACCCCCTTATGGGCCCTGATGACCTTCAGATCGGTGGGTTCCAGGGCGAGGCAGAGGTCCCAGCCCTCCAGTTCGGCGGCCAGTTGCCTGGCCCCGCTCATCGTGCATTCCTCGTCGACACTGGCGGCGAAGGTGATATCGTAGGCCGGGGCCACTCCCAGTTCGCGGTGAAGATCGAGCACCGCCAACAGGCCCGCCGCCAGGGGTCCCTTGTCATCGCAGGCGCCGCGGCCCAGAATCACCCCGTCCCGCAATGCGCCGCTGAACGGGTGCTCCATGCCGCTGCCGCTGACCGTATCCATATGGGCGACGAGCAGCAGACGCGGCGCACCGGGATTCGGCAGCCGGACCACCAGGTTTGATCGGCCGGGCAGGGCCTCCATGGTATAGTGTTCAACTCCGGCCGCCCGGCAGATCGGGCCGAGGTATTCGATAATACCGGTTTCACAGCCGGTCCCCGAGGTGGCGACCGGCTGCGAGGATTCGCTGGGAATCCTGACTAACTCTCTAGTCATTGTAATAAGATCGGGTATAGCTGACATGTTCCATCCGGGGTAAAGGTTGACAAACTCGCAAAAAGTCTCGGGATGGCTAAGCCAAAAATACGCCATCATGGTTAATAATCCTGAATCCGTTGCGGGCAATTACAGATTGATCAGAGCAACCGCCCCGGTAAGCCCTCACCAATTCAGGATTATGCTTTGATCTTATCTAATTCTGCCAGAAGCCCACCTCTCTGGCAAACGCTTCTCGGCTTTCCTTCCGGATTTTTTCGAGGAGAACAGCACGGCCGGTCCAACCGTTTCCGGGGCACAATCGGCATAATCCCCAGAAATCCTTGACTATACTTGCTTTTTGGTGTATAAAAAAATGTTCATTAGTAACAATTAACATTGCACCGATTCAGTTGATGCCGGCACCACCTCTTTACCGTTGTCTCGGCCGTTGTCTCGGCCGTTGTCTCGTCATTATTAAAAAACAGGGAGTAAAAAAGCTCTGCGCAGTGGACCCGTAAAAATTTCGGGCCGCGCCGTACCGCTCATTAAACATGATAACCAGACTAGTTGACTTTCTCCGCAAAGGCCTGAAGAAAAACACCAACCAGAATATCGGGCCCGGGAAACCGGCCCCGGTTGAAAGTAAACCTTCCGCCAAGCCCGCTCCCCAACGCCCCCCTAAAAAGCGCTCCCCCAGAAGGATTAAACCTGCGGGAGCCCAAAGCGCCGCCACTGACGCCGAAAGCACGCAACGGCAATGGGACCCCGCTGATTTTACGATTACCCCGGAAGAAGGCAAGAGCAGATTTCATGATTTTGCCCTGCCCGCCGAAATCATGCACGCGATCAGCGATCTCGGCTTTAAGCACTGCACCCCGATCCAGGCCGAATCCCTGCCCCATACCCTGAAAGGTTCGGACATCATCGGCAAGGCCCAGACCGGCACCGGCAAAACCGCTGCCTTCCTGATCACCATCATGGTCGATATACTCAGCGGCAAAAACGAGGAGCGGCCCACCGGAGCTCCCCACAGCCTGATCATCGCCCCTACCCGGGAGCTGGTCATGCAGATCGCCAAGGACGCCGAGACCCTGGCCAGGCACGCCGGGATCAACGTGGTTTCGGTTTTCGGCGGCGTCGACTACCAGAAACAGCAGAACCGCTTGATCGGTAAAAAAGTCGACATCGTGGTCGCCACCCCCGGCCGTCTCCTCGATTTCAACCGCAATCGGGTGGTCGATCTCTCCAAGGTGAAGATCCTGGTCATCGACGAAGCCGACCGGATGCTCGACATGGGTTTTATCCCCGATGTGCGCAAGATCGTCAGCGCCACCCCGAACAAGGAGCGCCGCCAGACCCTGTTCTACAGCGCGACTATCACCCCCGAGGTCAACCACCTCTCTTCCCAGTGGACCCGGAAGCCGGTTACCATCGAGACCGAACCGGAACAGGTCGCGGTTGACACCGTCGAACAGCTGGTCTATCTGACCACGGCCAGGGAAAAGTACAATCTGCTCTATAACACCATCGTCAACAACAATCTCGAACGGGTAATGGTCTTCGCCAACCGCCGCGATGAAACCCGGAGACTCACCGAACGGTTGAAGCGAAACGCCATCTCCTGCGCGATGCTCTCCGGGGAAGTTCCCCAGAATAAAAGAACCAGAACCCTGGAGGATTTCCGGAACGGCAAAATCCGGGTACTGGTCGCCACCGACGTGGCCGGGCGGGGCATCCACATCGAGGGGGTCAGCCACGTCATCAACTACACCCTGCCTTACGAATCGGAAGACTATGTCCACCGAATCGGCCGGACCGGCCGGGCCGGGGCATCCGGCATCTCGATCAGCTTCGCCTGCGAGGAGGGCGCCTTTTATATCCCGGAAATCGAAGCCTATCTCGGCGCCAAGCTGCCCTGTACCACCCCGGACCCGGAACTGCTGAAGGAGCCGCCCAAGGGCACCGTCAAACCGGAAAAAGAAAGCTATCAGAAAAGTAAACCACGGCCCGCCAACCGGAAGGGACGGGGTCCCCAGAGGCGCCGTTAGCCGCGGCAGTTGCTGGTGGTCCCGAAAGTGAAAAACAGGGCGATCATGGTCCCATGTTCAAACTCGGCTACGAGATAACCGCCGCGCTGCTTGAGCTTTTTTTACCGGCCAGCTGCCTGGCCTGCGGTCAGCCGCCGGTTCGGGACCAGGCGGTTATGCTCTGTCAAAGCTGTCTTAGCGAACTTTCGCCGATAACCGGACCGTTATGCAGCTGTTGCGGCCGGCAGTTTCGCAAGGCCGGCGGCGGCAACCATCTTTGCGGACTCTGTTTATCCGACCACTACCACTTCACCCTGGCCCGGGCCCTGCTCCGCTATACCCCGCCGGCCACCACGATTATCACCGCCTTCAAATATCACGGCCAGACCGCCGGCTTGAAAACCTTTCGGACTCTTCACCAACAGATGGTGGATTATCATTTATTTGCTGATCCCGACCTGATTATTCCGGTGCCCCTCCATCGCAGACGCCTGCGGGAAAGAGGTTTCAACCAGGCCCTCCTGCTTGCCCGCGCCCTCTACCCCGGGCATGGTTCCCGGATTGACTTCGAGGTTCTGGAAAGAGAGAGGTATACCGAACCGCAGACCAATCTGAGCGGCAAGGCCCGCAGGGAGAATCTGAAAAATGCCTTCCGGGTGAGGGATGACAAAGTTGTGGCCGGCAGAAGGGTGCTGTTGATTGATGATGTTTTCACCACCGGCACCACGGTCAGCGAATGCGCCGATGTCCTGAAAAAGGCGGGAGCGGAGGAAGTGGCGGTCCTGACCCTGGCCCGGGTTGATTAAATCCTGAATCCGTGACGGGGT
>JBHEOZ010000058.1:273-5632 GCA_046260555.1 Desulfurivibrionaceae bacterium | reverse complement strand
GTTCTCGAACGCTCACGGCTTCAGGTAAATATCACCTGAAACGTTATCATTACCGGTACGGACCCAGGTTTATATTAGGATGAGTCTCAGGGGCGAATACGGAATTCAGCGGTCCGAATCAAGAGGGAAAAGCGTAACGCTGTACGCCGCAATGGAAGAGACAATTTACCGCAAAGCAAGGAGCTGGGGCTTTTTCCGGAGCCATCGGGGTTGGCGGCTCAAGCGCCGGTGATCAGCAGCCGTATCTTCTCAAGAAAGAGGGCGCGTCCGATCACAAAGAGGATCATCGACAGTATCGCCGCCGCCGGCACCGTGATAACCCAGGAAGCGAAGATCTTTCGGGCTACCTCCCGGTTGATCCCGTTCAGACCCCGGGCCAGTCCGATTCCCATAATCGCCCCGACCAGGGTGTGGGTGGTGGAAACCGGCAGACTCATCCTGGTACAGACCAGCACGGTGGCAGTGGCCGCCACGTCGGCCGCCACACCGCGGGAGGGTGTGATTTCGGTGATCTTGGTACCGACCACCCTCATGACCCGATGCCCGTAGGTGGCGAGTCCCAGAACAATTCCGGCGCCGCCCAGGGCCAGAATCCAGAACGGCACTCCCACCTTCATCTCAATGGTGCCGTTTTGGAGAATATGGACCACGGCGGCCAGCGGCCCCACCGAGTTGGCAACGTCATTGGCGCCATGGGCAAAGGCCACCGAACAGGAGCTGATGATCACCAGCGGCGTGAAGACCCTTTCAACCTCCTCAAGCTGTTTTGAAATCGACAGGGTCTCTTTGTCCCGCAGAGTTTTTCGCACCCATATTTTCGAAAGGACCGCAAAGAAGAGACTTACCGTCACGGCGATAAACAAAGTGACATTATCGTTGAGCCAGGCGATCTCGCCGGTTACATGTTTCAATCCTTTATAGACGGTGGCCAGAATCACGGTGGCGCTGACAATAAAGACGATAAAAGGCACAAAGCGAACAGCGGCAGTCACCGGCCGCTCCTGGCCGAGAATGTATTTGGTTATGAACTTAAAAAAGACAAAGGCGATAATCCCGCCCGCCACCGGCGAAATAAACCAGCTCGCCACAATCTGGCCGATTTTCACCCAGTTTACCGAATTGATGCCGGCGGCAACAATCCCGAAACCGGTGACGGCCCCGACTATTGAGTGGGTGGTGGAAACCGGCATGCCGGTGGAGGAAGAGAAGTGCAGCCAGAACGCTGCCGACAACAGGGCGGCGGTCATGCCCACCACGATTATGGCGGCCGCCTCCCCCTGCATCAGTCCGGGCATTTTCGCGATCACCGCAGGATCGACAATGCCCTTGCGAACCGTATTGGTAACATGGGAACCGACCAGGACCGCACCGGCAAATTCACAGATCCCGGCCAGGATAACGGCATTTTTTATGGTCAGCGCCTTGGAGCCGACCGCATCGGCCATGGAGTTGGCCACATCGTTGGCCCCGATATTCCAGGCCATATAGAGGCCCAGCAGGGCCGCAACAGAGATTACCAGTAAATCCATATAATCGTTTTCCGGGATTTTTTAAAAGAGTGGCTGCCGGTTTTATTTGACGATCATCATCCGGAGCATATCGCCGGCGTTTTCCGCTTCATTGGCGATCGAGCCCAGGGCCAGGAGAATTTTTTCGTGAAAGATAACCGAGATGGGATCCATCCTTCCCTCCAGGCTGTAAAGTTTTTTGGATAAACGGCGGGCCATCCGGTCGGCCTTCCATTCCTCCTCGCCCAGTTTATCGATAAGCTCGAGGACCGCTCTGGCCTCGGCCCCCCCGAAGGAAACCTCGGCGAGATTGTTGAGTTCAACGGCGGCGGTGAGCAGGGAACCGGTGACCTGAAAGATCTGATCGACAAATTCGAAAAAGTCGTCGATCAACTCCGGATGTATTTTGGTATCGCGAATGGTCAGGATAACCGCTAAATCCTCAACCCGGTCGGCGATCTTATCCTGATTACGCAGGAAGCTGTCCAGTTCCGACTTATCGACGGGCAAAAAGAAGCGCCGGGGCAGGCGGGAACGGATCTCCTGCTTGAGAAGATCGGCCTCGTATTCCAGTTTTGAAACCTTATCCTGGAGCTTATGGAGCTCCGGATAGTTCTCATGGGCCAGGGCCTCCATCAGGGGTCTGACCATTTCCACGCACTCATGCACCTTTTTGGTGTGCTCGACGAGGGGCCCAAAAGGCGAACCACTGAACATATCCTGGATTATACTCATCTTCTCCTCCCGATCATGTAGGGGATGCTCCCGAAGATTCCGCTCCGCCGGTTTCACCGCGAAACATTTTGGAGCGAACTTAACCGAACTTATACCACAAAGCAAGCGCGGGGATTTTGTAATTTTTTCAGGGGAATTTCTTGATCTTTTCCGCCAGTTCATCGAGTTCCACCGACGGTTTTTCGCAACTGTAGTTACGACATAAATAGACGGTGGTCCGGTTGTCGATCATCTCCTGAAATTCGGTATAGGGCGCCAGATTTGCCAGTTTGCCGCCCTCGGGGCCTGGCCGTTTAAGCACGACCACCTTGTTCGGCGAAAAGGTGCGGTTAAGCAGCTTCAAGACCTCCCCGGTGGCAGCCGAAGCCGGCTCGCCGACGATTACGATCTCGCCCCGGGGCCCGAGCAGGTAATCGACCCCGTTCAGAAACATCGCATAACCCGGCGGGTACTGCTCAACCTCGCCCACGATCTTCCGGCTCATTTTATCGGCCAGTTCTCGATACCTGTGATCAGCGGTGATCGCCTCCAGTTTGATCAAATTGAGCAGGGCCACCGAATTGCCGGACGGCTCGGCGCCATCGTAAAATTCATGGACCGAACCGAGCAGCTCCTCGTTCCCGAGCCCGGAAAAGCTGAAAACCCCATGCGCCTCATCCCAGAAAAGCTCGATCATCTCGTTGGTCAACTCCACCGCCGCCAGCAGATAGTCTTCCCTGAAATCGGCCTCATAGAGATTTATCAATCCGTAAACCAGAAAGGCGTAGTCTTCCAGGTAGGCGGGCAGGCCCGCCTCGCCGTCCCGGTATCTTCTCAACAGCCTTCCCCCCCTGTCCCGCATCCCGGCAAGAATGAAATCGGCCCCCCTGGCGGCCGCGGCCGAATAGGTATCCTCACCGAGAATCCGGCCACCCATGGCAAGGGCCGCGATCATCAAGCCATTCCAGGAAGTCAGGATTTTATCGTCCTTGAAGGGTCTGGTTCGTTCCGCCCGTTTTGTTAAGAGAACCCGCCGCGCTTCCGGCATGGGGGGCGGCCAGACCTCTTCCCGAAGGTGAAGGATATTCAGGCCGGTAAGCTTTCCGCTAACCTCGTCATAGTAGTTGCCCTCCTCCTTGACCCCGTAGATCCGGTTGAATTTTTCTCCATGTTCCCGGCCCAGTAAATCGATGATCTCCGCGGCCGACCAGAGATAAAACCAACCTTCGCCTTCGGGCGAATCGGCATCCTCGGCCGAATGGAACCCCCCTTCCGGGGCGGTCATCTCCCGAATTACATAGTCCAGAATCTCCCGGGCGGCACCTTCGAACAAACACTCGCCGCTGACCTGGAATGCTTCCAGATAGGCGCTGGCCAGCATGGCCTGATCGTAGAGCATCTTCTCGAAGTGGGGCACCAGGAATTCGCGGTCGGTCGAATAGCGATGAAATCCGCCGCCGAGTTGATCGCAGATCCCGCCTTTTCGTAAGAAACCCAGGGTCTTTTTGACCATGGTCAAGGCGTGGGCCGCGCCGGTCCTACGGTGATAGCGCAGGAGGAACATCAACTGATGGGGGCTCGGAAATTTCGGGGCTTTGCCGAAACCTCCATACTGGCTGTCATATGAGGCGTCAAACAGGCTGAAGGCCTTTTCCAGTATGCCGCTATCAAGTTTACCGGCCGTTTTGCGGTCGGCTTTTTGCTTGATCAGGGCGGTGATCTTCTCGGCGGAACCGAGCAGGCGGTCCCGGTCCGTTCGCCAGAGATCGATGACACTCTCCAGAATATCGATAAAACCCGGGCGGCCGTAATTAGATTCCAGGGGGAAGTAGGTCCCCCCGAAAAAAGGTTTGCACTCCGGGGTCATCAGTACGTTTAATGGCCAGCCGCCGCCACCGCTGATGATCTGGACCACTTTCATATAGATATTGTCCAGATCGGGCCTCTCCTCCCGGTCGACCTTGATCGAGACGAAATGGCGATTGAGGACCTCGGCTGCCCGGTTGCTTTCGAAAGATTCATGGGCCATGACATGGCACCAGTGACAGGTCGAATAACCGATCGACAAAAGAATCGGTTTCTCCTCTCGCCGGGCTTTGGCAAAGGCCTCCTCTCCCCAGGGATACCAATCCACCGGATTATCGGCATGCTGGAGCAGATAGGGGCTTTTTTCAAAAATAAGCCGGTTGTATTGGTCGCCGCCGTCCGCCGGCAGGGTGCCACGCTCTTTCTTGCTTATTTCCATAAAATCCACCGTTCGCTGGTTTAAAAAGATACCCCAAAGAGAGGCCCGACTGCTTGTTTGAATTTTCCCATTAAGGATATATCCTTGCAAGCTGAACAAACCAGCATTACATTGAAAAACATGCTTGAATTCTTGAAAATATCGCTTTCCATGATCATCGCCGGGGTCAGCCTGGCGGTGATCATCAAAAAAAAGGAACCGGAGTGCCCGGCCTGACTGCCCCTCTACGCCTCACTGGGTATGGGTCTCATATCCTACGTCCTTCTCTCTAAAATATTTTAAGTATAACCCATGAAGATAAACAACATCGACTACCGAACGATCTGGCCGGACCCCGCTGATCGGAAGATTATCAAGATCATCGACCAGCGCCATCTCCCACACCGGCTGGTCATCGAGGATCTCAAAAATGTCGATGATTTCGCCAGGGCCATCGTCGAGATGCATGTGCGGGGTGCGGGCTTGATCGGCGCCACCGCCGGTTTCGCCATGTACAGCGCCATTTTAGGCGCCGATTCGGACAATGTTGATAAAGTTCTGCGGGAGGCGGCGGATAAACTGATCGCCAACAGACCGACGGCCGCCAATCTGGCCTGGGCCGTCAACCGTCAGCTGGCCGCGGTACAAAACGGGGACGATCTTGCTGCCCAAACCGGGATAATCTTCGAAAACGCGATGCGGATTGCCGATCAGGACGCCGAGTACTGCCGCCGCCTCGGAGAACACGGCCTGGAAATCATCAGGGAGATCAGCCGGAAAAAAAAGGGAGAGCCGGTCAACATCCTCACCCACTGCAATGCCGGCTGGCTGGCCACCGTTGCGCACGGAACCGCCACCGCCCCCGTCTATATGGCTCACGATGAAGGCATTCCGGTGCATGTGTGGGTAGATG
>JBHEOZ010000058.1:0-263 GCA_046260555.1 Desulfurivibrionaceae bacterium | reverse complement strand
TACGCGGCCCACCGGGAGGGCATCAAGGTTCATGTCTGGGTGGACGAGACCAGACCGTGGCTGCAGGGAGCCAAACTTACCGCCTGGGAATTAAACGAAGAGGGCGTCCCCCACACCCTGATCGCCGACAATACCGGCGGCCACCTCATGCAGCACCGGATGGTCGATCTGGTCATTGTCGGAACAGACCGCACCACCTACACCGGTGATGTGGCCAATAAGATCGGCACCTACCTGAAGGCCCTGGCCGCCAAGGACAATCA
>JBHEOZ010000057.1:4110-9496 GCA_046260555.1 Desulfurivibrionaceae bacterium | reverse complement strand
GTCCATCTGCGCAGCACCCGTGATCATGTTCTTGACATAGTCGGCGTGGCCGGGACAGTCAACGTGGGCGTAATGACGATTCTCGGTCTGATACTCCACGTGGGCGGTGGCGATGGTGATGCCACGCTCTTTTTCCTCGGGCGCCTTGTCGATCTCGTCAAAGGCGGTGGCGTCAGCCAACCCCTTGGTGGATAGCACCCGGGTTATCGCTGAAGTCAAAGTCGTTTTGCCATGATCGATATGACCGATCGTACCGATATTTACATGCGGTTTGCTTCTTTGAAATTTTTCCTTTGCCATGATCCTTCCTCTTTATTTCTTAGCGATCTTGACCGAGCTCACACAAAGCCCTTGATCCTCTTAATAATCTTGTCGGCGACTTTCTCCGGCACACTGTCGTAGGCGGCAAACTGCATACTGAAGTTACCCCTGCCCTGGGTAGCGGAACGGAGGCTGGTAGAATAACCGAACATTTCGGCCAGCGGCACTTGGGCGGTTACAACCTGCACCCCGTCCTGACGGGCATCCATACCGAGAATCTTGGCTCGTTTACTGTTCAAATCACCAACCACGTCACCCAGATTTGCTTCAGGGAGAATGATTTCCAACTCCATGACCGGTTCAAGCAGAACCGGGCCAGCCTGGCTCAGGGCATTGCGAAGAGCCATGGAGGCCGCAACCCCGAAAGCCTGTTCCGAGGAATTCTCCTCGTGATAAGAACCGTCGACCAGGCTTACCCGAAGATCGGTGGTCGGGAACCCGATCATGACTCCGGAATCAAGGCCATCGCTAACTCCACGCTCAATGGCCGGGATAAATTCCGCCGGGATGTTACCTGCCGGAATGCGGTTTTCAAACTCAAACCCCGCGCCTCTTTCGAGCGGGGCTACCTCGAGCCAGACATGCCCGTACTGGGGCTTGCTGCCGGCCTGTTGATCGAATAACCCTTCGGCTCTCCCCTCGCCCTCGATCGTTTCCTTATAGGCGACTTGCGGGTTGCCGACATTGGCGGCGACCTTGAAATCGCGGAGCAGCCGGTCAACGATAACTTCGAGGTGCAATTCACCCATCCCCGAAATTATGGTTTGGCCGGTATCGGAATCCTTCCTCATCCGAAAGGATGGATCCTCAAAGGCGATCTTTGCCAGACTGGCCTGCAGCTTATCCTCGTCGGACGTACTTTTAGGCTCAATTGCCGTGGAAATCACCGGTTCGGGGAAGATCATGGTTTCCAACATGATCGTGTCCCCGGGCTGACAGATCGTATCGCCGGTCCCGGTAAACCTGAGGCCAACCAGGCCCGCGATTTCTCCGGCCCCGATCTCCTTGACCTCTTCACGCTTATTAGCGTGCATTTTGAGGATCCGGCCGATCTTTTCCTGCTTGCGCTTAACCGGATTGTAAACCTTGTCACCGACCTTCAGGACACCTGAGTAAACCCGAAGATAAGCAAGGTTGTCGACAAAAGGATCGCTGGCCAGCTTGAATACCAGACCGCAAAAATTCTCCTGACGGCTCGCCTTCCTGAGCTCGGTCTCGCCTTCGCCGTTGACCCCTTCAATCGGGGGAACATCAACTGGCGCCGGCAGATAATCGACAATGGCGTCAAGTAGAGGCTGCACGCCTTTATTCTTAAAGGCACTGCCGCACAGGACCGGCACTATCCGGTCATTCAGGGTCGCCTGTCTGACCGCATGTCGAATTTCTTCAACGGATATGGGTTGTTCTTCTAAGTATTTTACCATGAGATTCTCATCGAAGTCGGCCAACTTCTCGAGGAGTGCCATACGTGCGGCCGCGGTGCTTGCTATGAATTCTTCAGGGACCGGTTTATCTATGACCTCAAGTCCCTGGTTTATCTCATCGAAGGTGAGCATCCGCTCACCGATGAGATCAATGACTCCGACAAAACCGTCTTCGCTGCCGACGGGGATCTGCAGAGGAAGCGGATCGGCTCCCAACCGCTCGGAAATCATCTCGACGCAACGCTCGAAATTAGCGCCGCCCCGATCCATTTTGTTAACAAAGGCGAGTCGAGGAATGGAATATTTATCAGCCTGACGCCATACCGTCTCTGACTGGGGCTCCACTCCGCCAACGGCGCAAAAAACAGCAATTGCACCGTCCAAAACCCGCAGGGACCGTTCGACTTCGATGGTGAAATCGACATGCCCGGGGGTATCAATAATATTTATGGTATGCTTTCGCCAGAAACAGGTGGTTGCGGCCGAGGTAATGGTGATTCCGCGCTCCTGCTCCTGCTCCATCCAGTCCATAACCGCATTGCCGTCATGAACCTCGCCGATCTTATGCGACCGGCCGGTATAAAATAGAACTCTTTCGGTCGTTGTGGTCTTGCCCGCGTCTATATGGGCCATGATGCCTATATTGCGCAGTCGAGCTAGCGGTGTATTGGAAGCCACGTTCGTTATCAGTCCAATTCAATTCGTTTCTTTTCACCAAACTTCTTCTCCAAGCCCGTTCCGCGGACTTTTATCTCAATAGAGAAAGAGGCTCTTAAGGCCAACCAAACGCTTTTCCCTTAGTTCAGTCGCCGGCAACTACCAGCGGTAATGGGCAAAAGCCTTATTAGCTTCAGCCATCTTATGGGTATCCTCACGTTTTTTGACGGCCGCACCCCGGTTGTTAAAGGCATCCATAAACTCACCGGCAAGTTTTTCCGCCATCGCCCGTCCCGACCTCTTGCCGGATAGACTGATCAACCAGCGGATCGCCAGGGCATTACGTCTTTCGGGACGAACTTCGACCGGGACCTGATAGGTCGCGCCGCCGACCCGGCGGGATTTAACCTCCACCCTGGGCCGCACCTTCTCCATGGCTTTCTCGAAAACAGCAAGAGGCTCCTCTTCGGTGATCCGACTGGCGACGATATCCATCGCATCGTAGAAAATCCCACGGGCAACGTTTTTCTTGCCGCGTTCCATCAGACCATTTATAAATTTCGCAACCAGAACACTGTTGAAACGAGGATCCGGGGTGAGCTGCCGTTTGGCAACTATCTTACGTCTGGGCATCTGCTGACTCCTTATTTGGGACGCTTGGCACCATATTTAGAACGACCTTGACGCCGCTCGGAAACTCCCAGGGTATCAAGGGTGCCCCTGACAATATGATAACGAACACCGGGAAGATCCTTAACCCTGCCACCCCTGATCAAGACAACCGAATGTTCCTGTAGATTATGACCGATACCCGGAATATACGAAGTAACCTCGATTCCGTTGGTAAGCCTGACTCTCGCTACCTTACGGAGAGCGGAGTTGGGTTTTTTCGGTGTGGTCGTGTAAACCCGCACACAGACACCACGCTTCTGGGGAGAACCTTGAAGCGCCGGGGTATTACTCCGCTTGACCGACTTTTTCCGGCCATTCCTTACCAGCTGATTAATGGTTGGCATTTAGTCAAACTCCTGAATTTATCAAACGTTGCTGAATGAAGCTCAAACCCAAAAAATGGGGAGGATCAAATTATCTGAAAAACAAGTCTCAGCAAATCCCGTGGCAGCAAAAAAGTCATTCTTGCCAAGGATCCGCAATTGAAGAAGCGGGATAAATAATCTATCCTCACATGCTTGTCAAGAACAATGTGCGGGGATAAGCAAGCCGGAACAAAAAAGATAACCCGCCCCTTTTATCCCCGTTTTCCGCTACCCGTCGGGGTTACTAGCTGGACTCGATTCTGTACCGGGTATGCCCGGTGCCAGCCGGGACCAGACGCCCCATGATAACATTTTCCTTGAGACCGCTCAAGTCATCAACCCTGCCCGCCATGGCGGCATTGGTCAAGACCTTGGTCGTCTCCTGGAACGAGGCGGCAGAAATAAAACTGTCCGTGCTCAGGGACGCCTTGGTTACCCCCAGCAGCAAAGGTTCGGCCACGGCCGGGCGACTGCCGGCCACGAGCAGTTTCTCGTTCTCATCGGCAAAGCGGGACGATTCAACTTGCTCGCCAAGCATGAAGGTACTGTCTCCCACCTCGGTAATGGTAACCCGGCGCAGCATCTGCCGGACGATGACCTCGATATGTTTATCGTTGATCTTAACGCCCTGTAATCGATAGACCTCCTGAATCTCATTGACCAGGAAGCGGGCCAGCTCCTTGACCCCGAGAACCCGGAGAATATCATTGGGGTCGGGCGAACCATCCATCAGCGGCTCACCGGCCTTGACATAGTCACCCTCGTGGACGATTATGTGCTTGCCCTTTGGAACCAGATACTCGCGTGCCTCACCCAACTCAGGGGTAATGACAACCCGTTTTTTGCCCTTGAGATCCTTACCGTAACTTACCTGACCATCTATTTCAGTAATAACGGCGTGCTCCTTCGGCTTGCGGACTTCAAAGAGCTCGGCAACCCGCGGCAGACCACCGGTAATATCCTTGGTCTTGCTGGTTTCCCGGGATATCTTGCCGATAACCGTACCCGGTTTGATCCTGTCGCCTTCCGCAACCGAAATAAGCGTACCGATCGACAAGCTGTAACGAGCCGGAGAACCGGTTTTAGGCAGCTTCAGGGTCCTGCCCTTTTCGTCTTTCAGGGAAATCCGAGGGTTAAATTGTCCGACCCGCGGAGTTATAATGACATGACTCGATCTTCCGGTAACCGCGTCAACCTGCTCCTGCATGGTGACGCCTTCGACAATATCGCCGAACTTGACGATCCCGCCTATTTCACTGACAATCGGGGTGGAGAAGGGATCCCATTCAGCCAGTCTGGTGCCGGGCTCGATCTTGTCACCTTCCGAAACCAGCAGCAAGGCGCCGTAATTCAAGCGGTAACGCTCGCGCTCGCGCCCCTTGCTGCCGACCACGACCACCTCGCCGTTCCTGTTCATGGAGACCAGTTGGCCGGCGGCATTACTAACCGTATGGACATTATTGAATTTGATCTCACCACCATAGTGGGAGACTATCTCCGCCTGCTCAACCGCCCGACTGGCCGTACCGCCAATATGGAAGGTACGCATGGTCAACTGGGTACCGGGCTCCCCGATCGATTGGGCCGCGATGATCCCGACCGCCTCGCCCCGGTTAACCATATGACCCCGGCCTAGATCGCGGCCGTAGCACATCGCGCAAACGCCCCGCTTGGAACGGCAAGTCAGAACGGACCTGATACTGACCCGGTCAATGCCGGCCTCGTTTATCTCATCGACCTTATCCTCGGTAATCTGCTCGTTGGCTTCGACAAGCAAGTCGCCGGTGAAAGGATCGATAATATCGTCAAGGGCGACGCGGCCCAGAATCCTGTCGCCGACCGGTTGGATAATCTGGCCGCCCTCCATCAACGGTTCGGCTTCGATGCCGTCCAGAGTTTCGCAATCCTTTTCGACAATGGTCGAATCCTGGGCGACATCAACAAGAC
>JBHEOZ010000057.1:0-4100 GCA_046260555.1 Desulfurivibrionaceae bacterium | reverse complement strand
CTTCAGAGCGGTATCGGCAAGTCCTTTTCGGGCGCCGTGGGTAGAAATAAAGTATTCGAGAACACTTAATCCTTCCCGAAAATTCGCCTTGATGGGAGACTCGATGATCTCGCCGGAGGGCTTGGCCATCAGACCGCGCATCCCGGCGAGCTGCCGGATCTGGTCCTTACTGCCCCTCGCCCCGGAGTCGGCCATGATGAAAATCGAGTTGAAGCTCGGGCTTTCCACCATCTTGTTGTCCTTGTCCCGGGTGTACTGGACGCTCATCTCGCCCATCATTTCTCCGGTAACCTTGTCGGTTGCCCGGGACCAGATATCGACCACGTTGTTGTACTTCTCGCTTTCGGTCAGGACCCCGTTCTGATAACCGTTCTCGACATCCATGACCTCTTTTTCGGCCTTGGCCAGAATATCATCCTTGTTGACCGGAATCATCATGTCGTTGATGGAGATCGAAATCCCCGCCAGGGTCGAATGCTCGTAACCAAGATCCTTAAGACGGTCGGCCAGCAAGACGGTATTCTTGGTACCGGAATGGCGATAGGTGTAGTCGACCAGCTGAGCCAGTTCCTTTTTGCCAAGCACCTTGTTGACCTTGCTGAAAGGGATGTTTTCCGGCAGCAATTCGCCGACCAGGACGCGGCCGACCGTGGTTTCAACAATCTGGCCGTCGATCCTGACCTTGATCTTGGCCTGAAGATGGACCTCTTTATAATCATAGGCAAGAACCGCCTCGGTCGTCGAGGAAAAGATCTTCCCTTCCCCCTTGGCCGACAACCGGTCCCGAGTCATATAATAAAGGCCCAAAACAATGTCCTGGGAGGGGATAATGATCGGTTCACCATTGGCCGGCGAGAGGATGTTGTTGGTGGACATCATCAAGACCCGGGCCTCCATCTGGGACTCGACCGTCAAGGGAACATGCACCGCCATCTGATCACCGTCGAAGTCGGCATTGAAAGCGGTGCAGACCAGGGGGTGAAGCTGAATCGCCTTACCCTCGATCAGCAGAGGTTCGAAGGCCTGCATGCCGAGACGATGGAGGGTCGGCGCCCGGTTCAGGATAACCGGGTGCTCTCTTACCACCTCGTCAAGCACGTCCCAAACTTCTTTGGTGGCCTTCTCGACCATCTTGCGGGCGCTCTTAATGGTGCTGACATAACCCCTCTGCTCCAGCTTGGAGTAAATGAAGGGTTTGAAGAGCTCAAGGGCCATTTTCTTCGGCAGACCGCATTGATGGAGACGCAGGTAGGGTCCGACCACAATCACCGAGCGGCCGGAATAATCGACCCGTTTGCCAAGCAGATTCTGGCGAAAACGGCCCTGCTTGCCCTTGAGCATATCGCTCAAGGATTTCAAGGGCCGCTTATTGGGTCCGGTAATAACCTTGCCCCGCCGGCCGTTATCGAAGAGGACGTCCACCGACTCCTGCAGCATGCGTTTTTCGTTGCGGATAATGATCTCGGGGGCGTCAAGCTCAAGAAGACGCTTCAGGCGATTGTTGCGGTTGATCACCCGCCGATACAGATCATTGAGATCGGAGGTGGCGAAACGGCCGCCCTCCAGAGGCACCAAAGGCCGCAGATCCGGCGGCAGCACGGGAATAATGTCCAGGATCATCCATTCCGGCCGGTTTCCCGAATCGCGAAAGGCCTCCACGACGTGAAGACGCTTGGCGTATTTCTTGCGTTTGGCCTCTGAACCGGTGCTGCGCATCGCCTCCCGTAGCTCGGTGGACAGCACATTCAGATCCTGACTCTGAAGAAGAACCTTGATCGCCTCGGCGCCGATGCCGACTTTAAACTGGCCGGGATATTCGGCCTGAGCCTGCTGGTACTGCTCCTCGTTGAGCAAGGTGCAGGGCGGCAGAGCCGGGGCTTCCGATCTGGTGACGACATAGGAGTCGAAATAGAGAACCTTCTCAAGTTCCTTAAGGGTAAGATCGAGCATGTTGCCGATCTTGCTGGGCAGGCTCTTAAGAAACCAGATATGGGCCACCGGGGCGGCCAGCTCTATATGGCCAAGGCGTTCACGCCGAACCTTGGACTGAATGACCTCGACACCGCACTTTTCACAGACCACCCCCCGGTGTTTCATGCGCTTGTACTTGCCGCAATTACACTCGTAATCCTTGACCGGTCCGAAGATCTTGGCGCAGAACAAGCCGTCCCGTTCGGGCTTGAAGGTCCGATAGTTAATAGTTTCCGGTTTCTTTACTTCGCCATTGGACCAGTCACGAATCTTTTCGGGAGAAGCCAAAGATATTCTGACGGATTCAAATTTTACCGGTTTTTTAGCTTTATCGAAAAAACTGAAAAGTTCGTCCACGGTTCACACCTTTCTGTACTCTGTTATTCAGAAAATTACCGACGCCCAAATCCTGATTAGTCGTCAAGAAGCTCCATATCCAGACAAAGCCCCTGAAGCTCCTTGATCAGGACATTGAACGACTCCGGCAGACCCGCCTCGATAAAATTATCGCCCTTGACGATTTTCTCGTACATCTTGGTCCGGCCGCTGACATCATCGGACTTGACCGTGAGAAATTCCTGCAGGGTATAGGCTGCACCATATGCCTCCATGGCCCAAACCTCCATCTCACCCAGGCGCTGGCCGCCGAATTGGGCTTTTCCGCCCAGGGGCTGCTGGGTAACCAGGGAGTACGGTCCGGTCGAACGGGCATGAATCTTGTTATCAACCAGATGGTGAAGCTTCATTATATACATGATGCCGACGGTAACCTGATTATCGAATTTCTCACCGGTTAATCCGTCGTAAAGGGTAGACTGGCCGACTTCGTCTACTCCGGCTTCAACCAGCATGCGGCGGATATCCCCCTCATCGGCCCCATCAAAGACCGGGGTGGCCATGTGGATTCCTTCACCCATGCGGGAGGCAAGCTGAAGAAGCTCGTCGTCGCCGAGTCCGTCGACAAACGCGTCATACTCATCTTTGGAATATATGGTTTTAAGCCTGTCCTTGACGGCTTCGAGGTTCTTCTCGTCGGCAAACTTCTGGATCTGTTCCCCCAGCCGTCTGCCGGCCCAGCCAAGATGCACTTCGAGAACCTGACCGACGTTCATCCGGGAAGGTACTCCCAAGGGATTAAGAACAATATCCACCTGGTCGCCATTCTCGAAAAAGGGCAGATCCTCCTCGGGCAGGATCCTGGAGACCACACCCTTATTACCGTGGCGGCCCGCCATCTTGTCGCCGACCGCGAGCTTGCGCTTGGTGGCAACGTAAACCTTGACCATCTTGATGACGCCTGGAGGAAGATCATCACCCTTGCGAATCCGGGCAATCCTCGCCTCATATTTGTCGGCCACCATTTTCTTCTGTTTGTCGTAGCCTTCCAGCAGAGCGGAGATCTGCTCCTCGGCTTCCTTGCGGCCGGGAAACTCGATCCTTTTAATCGTGGAGATCGGCAGATCCTCGATCAACTCCTGCTTGATGACCTTGCCCTTAGCCAACAGCACCTTGTCCTTTCTGACCGAGATATCGGCACCAGCCTTTTTGCCGGCCATGATATCGGCAAGCCTTTTCTTGATCGCCTTTTTCAGGCTGTTCAGCTCATCCTCCATGTACTTTTCGAGAATGGCGGCTTCGGCATCGTCAATGGCCTTGGCTCTTTCGTCTTTTTCGACCCCTTTCCGGGAAAAGACCTTGGCATCGATGACCACTCCCTCGATTCCGGGGGGAACCCGCAGGGAAGTATCTTTCACGTCACCGGCCTTCTCGCCGAAAATCGCTCTTAACAATTTCTCCTCGGGGGAAAGCTGGGTTTCGCCCTTGGGGGTAACCTTGCCGACCAGAGTGTCGCCCGGTTTGATTTCCGCGCCGACCCGGACCACGCCGCTTTCGTCGAGGTTGCGCATCGCCTCTTCACCGACATTGGGAATGTCCCTGGTAATCTCTTCCTTACCGAGTTTGGTATCCCGGGAGACGGTCTCGAAGACCTCGATGTGCAGGGAAGTGAAGGTGTCGTCCTTAAGAAGCCTCTCGCTTACCAGGATCGAGTCCTCGAAGTTATATCCGCGCCAGGGCATAAAGGCGATCGTCACATTTTTTCCCAGGGCGAGCTCGCCACAGTCGCAGGC
>JBHEOZ010000056.1:0-9566 GCA_046260555.1 Desulfurivibrionaceae bacterium | reverse complement strand
TGGTATACCCAAAAAAAGGGCATAAGTTTCGTACGAGTCCCGCCTTGCGGGACTCAACTCAGCTTTATATCAACGAGTTGCCAACACAGCAGATGCCCCGTTATCGGGCGCTCCGCAGGGCGGCGGGTGTATCATGGCGATCCAGGGAAAAACGATTATTTGATGCAATTTCAAACTGATAAAGTAAAATCCCCCACGAAGCCGTCACGGATTCAGGTATCACACACCAACTTCTAAATCAAGGAATACCCCATGGGACTCTTAACCAATTCGGCAAGCTTTGTCCGCTTCAACGTCGAGGGCGAACCGCCGGCCGATTTCTGGAATTTCGTGGCCGAGCGCGTCGCCGCCCACGCCTTCCGCGATATCGACGACAACTACGACGAACGCTCGGTGGGCTGGGTCTCGACCCTCAACATGTTCGACAGCGAGTTCGCCTCCCCCTCCTACGCGGCCGGCGACTATGTCGTGCTTTCCCTGCGGATCGACGAACGCAAGGTGCCGCCGGCGGCCCTGAAGAAGTTCGCCATGAAAGAGGAGGAGCGGATCAAGCGGGAGCGTCAGGTTCCCAAATTGAGCCGCGACCACCGCAGCGATATCAAGGAGAGCGTCCGACTGATGCTCCTCAAACGGGCGGTGCCGCTCCCGGCGGTTTATGATCTGGTCTGGAGCCTGGCCGATAACACGGTCCTGTTCTTTTCGACCAGCCAGAAGGCGATCGGCGAAATCGAGGAGTTTTTCAAGGAATCCTTCGACCTCCACCTGATTCAGCAGATCCCCTACCTAACCGCCGGCCACCTGCTCGCCCCCGAGCTGGCCGACCGGCTGGCCGATATCACCCCCGAAATCCTGATCTAAAGGAGCGTCATACGATGGATTTAGTTGACCTGATGGTTGAAAAAGGCTTCCTCGGCCAGGAGTTTATGACCTGGCTCTGGTACAAGAGCGAGGAGCGGGGCGGCGCGATCTTCCTGGAAAATTCCGGCACCGATGTCGAGATGATTTTCGAAAAGCACATCCTCCTCGAATCGGGCGAGGGCGACTCTTACGAGAAGCTGATCTGCCAGGGATTGCAGGCCGAATTACAGGAGGCTCGAACCGGCCTGGCCATGGGCAAGAAGATCGAACAGGCCCGGATCTCGCTGACCAGGGACGACCACCAGTTCTTCTTCAGCCTGAAGGGCAGCCTCTTTGAGTTCCGCTCGGTCAAGCTGCCGAAAACCCTGACCGACTCGGACGAAAGCGGCGATCCCGAGGCCGCCGCAGGCCGGCTCCTCGACCGGATCGGGTTATACGAGATCCCGATGCGCACCGTTGACGAACTGTTCGGAATGTTCCTCAAAAAAAGAGTCGGCGGAGAGTGGCCGGCCGAGCTGGACAAGCTGCGGGGCTGGATCAAAAAGGCCAATTAGGCTATACTAACTCCCTTTCGGGGAGAAAATCTTCAGGGCCAAGGCGGGCAAATTTCAATGCACGGAGCCACCGATGGAATTTGAAACAGTAATCGGGCTGGAAGTTCACGCCCAGCTCAGTACCAATACCAAGATATTCTGCGGCTGTTCGACCGAGTTCGGCAAGCCGGCCAACACCAACACCTGCCCGCTCTGTCTCGGTCTGCCCGGGGTTCTGCCGGTCCTGAACCGCAAGGCGGTAGATTACGCCGTCAAGATGGCCCTCGCCACCAACTGCCGGATCAACCGGACCAATATATTCGCCCGCAAGAACTACTTCTACCCGGACCTGCCCAAGGGTTACCAGATTTCCCAGTTCGATCTGCCCATCGCCGAGCACGGATGGGTGGAGATCGAGGTCGAGGGCGAAGTCAAACGGATCGGCCTGACCCGGATCCACATGGAGGAAGACGCCGGCAAGCTGATCCACGACGAGCGGGAGCCGGTCAGCTATGTCGACCTGAACCGAACCGGCACCCCGCTGATCGAGATCGTCAGCGAGCCGGATCTCCGCTCCGGCGAGGAGGCCGCCGCCTATCTCAAGAAGCTGCACGCCATCGTCCGCTATCTCGATATCTGCGACGGCAACATGCAGGAGGGCAGCTTCCGCTGCGACGCCAACATCTCCTTGCGCCCCAAGGGCCGGGAAGAATTCGGCACCCGGACCGAGCTTAAGAACATGAACTCCTTCCGCAACGTCCAGCGGGCCATCGAGTATGAAGTGCGGCGCCAGCGCGATCTGCTCCTCGACGGCGGCAAGGTGATCCAGCAGACCCTGCTCTGGGATCCCGACGCCGGCAGGACCAGCCCGATGCGCTCCAAGGAGGAGGCCCACGACTACCGCTACTTCCCGGACCCCGACCTGATCCCGGTCGAGATCTCCGAGGAGTGGATCGCAAAGGCCGAGAAGGAACAGCCGGAACTGCCCGACCAGCGCAAAAAACGGTTCATGGCGGAGCTGGAACTGCCCGCCTACGACGCGGTGATCCTGACCGGCGACCGCGAACTGGCCGATTATTTCGAGACGAGCCTGAGCCAGTACCGGGACGCCAAGAAACTTTCCAACTGGATCATGACCGAACTGATCCGCGAACTGCGCGACCGGGAGATGGAGATCACCAGCTGCCCGGTCACTCCGGTTAATCTGGCCAGGCTCCTCGGGCTGATCGAGGCAGGGACGATCAGCGGCAAGATCGCCAAGACCGTCTTCCAGGAGATGCTGGCGAGCGGCAAGGATCCGGATGCCGTGGTCAAGGAGAAGAACCTGATCCAGATCAGCGACGAGGGCGAAATCCTCAAGCTCGTCCGGGAGATCGTCGCCGCCAATCCCGAGCAGGTCAAACAGTTCAAGGAGGGCAAAAGCAAGGTCATGGGCTTCTTTGTCGGGCAGCTGATGAAAGAGACCAAGGGCAAGGCCAATCCGAAGATGGCCAACCAGTTGTTTACCGAGGAACTGAACAAGTAATCGGGAAACAAATGAAAAACCGGACAACCGACCAAGACCGCAACCGCGGCCACCGCCAGCGGCTCCGTGACAAGTTCCGGGAGCGCGGCATCGAGGCCCTGACCGATTCCGAGGTTCTCGAACTGCTGCTGACCTTCGGCACCCCGCGCCGGGACTGCAAGGACAGCGCCCGGGCCGCCCTGAAGCGCTTCGGCAGCCTGCCCGCGGTTCTGGAGGCCACTACCCCGGAGCTGCAGGAGGTGGACGGCATCGGGCCGATCAACTCCTTCGCCCTGACCTTTATCCAGGGAGTGGCCCGCCGCTTTCTCAAGGAACGTCTGCAACAACGTGACTACCTGCGCTCTTCCCGGGAAGTGGCCGATTACCTGATCCATTCGATGCGCGACCTCAAGCGGGAGGTGTTCACGGTGATCTTCCTCGACGCCTCCCACTCGATCATCGACACCGACACCATCGCCGAGGGCACCCTGACCTCGAACACCATCTACCCCCGGGAACTGATCAAGCTGGCCCTGGCCCGGCATGCCGCCGCCCTGGTCATCGCCCACAACCATCCCTCCGGATCCCTCACCCCCTCCACGGACGACATCCGCCTGACCAAACATCTTTTCGCGGCCTGCCGCCTGGTCAACATCAACCTCCTCGACCATCTGATCGTCGGCGGCTCCAGTCCTCCCTACAGCTTTGCCGACCACGGCCTGATCGCCGAAATCAGTAACGAACACCGGCAGAATCGGCAATGAGCGACCGCAAGGGCCTCTATATCCACATCCCCTTCTGCCTCTCCAAATGCGGTTACTGCGCCTTCAACTCCTATCCGGTCGCGGCCTACGACCCGGCCTTGTACCTTGCCGCCCTTTACCGGGAGATCGATTTCTGGAGCGGCCGCGCCGGGGATGAGATCTTCGACTCGCTCTTTATCGGCGGCGGCACCCCGACCATCATGTCGACCCGGGAACTGACCGGACTCCTGACCCTGCTCCGGGAAAAGTTCGTAATCGGCGAGGATGCCGAAATAACCGTGGAGACCAATCCGAATACCGTCGATCCGGGCAAGTTGCGCGAACTGCGAAAATTCGGAGTCAATCGCTTGAGCATCGGCATCCAGTCTTTCCGCGATTCGACCCTGCAACTGATCAACCGCAGCCATACCGGTGCGGAAGGCCGGCACGCCATCGCGATGGCCCGGGAGGCCGGCTTCGCCAACCTCAATCTGGACCTGATCTACGGCCTGCCCGACCAGAGCCCGGCGACCTGGCGGGAAACCCTGGAAGAAGCCCTCGGCCTTAATCCCGAACATCTGGCCGCCTATCAATTAAGCATCGACCCGGGCTCCGGTTTCGCCGAGCAGGTCGAACGGGGCGGACTGCGCCTGCCCGACGAGGAAGCGGCCGCGACCATGGCCGAACAGACCCTGGCAATAGTCTCCAGCGCCGGCCTTCAGCGCTACGAGATCTCCAACTACGCCCGGCCGGACTACCACTGCCGCCAAAATCTGATCTACTGGCATAACGGTTCCTACCTGGGCCTCGGGGCCGGGGCGGTCTCGAACTGGTCGGGCCTGAGAATCCGCAACCTCGCCGACCCGAATCACTACGCGAAGAGATTGCTGAACCGGGAGCCCCCCTGGCAGGAAGGTGAAGCCCTGGCCCGGGAGCCGTCTTTCCGGGAGACGGTGATTATGGGACTGCGGCTCCTTGAGGGGCTCGACCTGCCTGCTCTGCAAAAAAGGTTCGGGATCAATCCGGAGGAGTATTATGGCGAGACCCTCCGCAAACTGGTAAAACGGAACCTGCTAAGCATCACGGCGGATCGGATGCGCTTGACCGAAGCCGCCCTGCCCTTTGCCAACCAGGTTCTGGCGGAGCTGGTCTGAACAAAAATTGTAAGCGTTCAGCAGCACCGCACCTTGCGACGATTAGCCAAGCTTACGTACAACGGGTACGCGGCGCTTGGCTGCTTGCCGCAATCTGCGGCACTGCTTAACGCTTACGCCCCGCTATCTCCACGGTTGTCGGCCCTGGTGAGCGATTCACCAAAACTTCAAGGCGTAAAAAATGGCAAAAGAAAAAACCAGCTTCCTCTGCACCAACTGCGGCAACGATTTCGGCCGCTGGCACGGCCAGTGCCCGGACTGCGGCGAGTGGGATACCCTGAAGGAAAACCGCCTGCCGCCGGTTGCCGCGAAAGGCAGACGGCGCGGCTATGCCGGCGAACGCTCCGAGGTCAAGACCATGGCCCAGGTCGAAACCGCTTCCGCGCCCCGCTTTACCACGGAACTGGCCGAATTCGACCGGGTCCTGGGCGGCGGGGTGGTGCCCGGTTCGGTGGTCCTGATCGGCGGCGATCCGGGGGTGGGCAAATCGACCATCCTCCTCCAGGTCTGCTCGAAGCTGGCCGCCAAAATGAAGGTTCTCTACATCACCGGCGAAGAGTCCCTCCAGCAGATCACCATGCGGGCCCAAAGGCTGGGGTTGCCCCTGAACGACCTGTTGCTTCTGGCCGAGACCGGGGTCGAGGAGATCTGCGAAACCGGCCTGCGGGAGCAGCCCCGGGTCATGGTGATCGATTCGATCCAGACCATGCAGAGCGATGAAGTCAAATCGGCGCCGGGCAGCGTCTCCCAGGTGCGGGAATCGGCCGCCATCCTGACCAAGTTCGCCAAACACAGCAACACCGCGATATTCCTGGTCGGCCACGTCACCAAGAGCGGCGACCTGGCCGGCCCCCGGGTCCTTGAGCACATCATCGACGTGGTCTGCTATATCGAAGGGGGCACCGACAGCCGCTTCCGGGTGATCAGGGCCTTTAAGAACCGTTACGGGGCGGTCAACGAACTGGGGGTCTTCGCAATGACCGACACCGGCCTGAAAGAGGTGAAAAACCCCTCGGCGATCTTCCTTTCCCGCCAGGACACGGAGATGCCGGGCAGCGCCGTGATGGTGATCTGGGAGGGGAGCCGGCCGCTTCTCGTCGAAATCCAGGCCCTGGTCGACGACAGCTACGGCGAAAACCCGCGCCGGGTCACCCTCGGCCTCGACTCGAACCGGCTGGCCATGCTGCTCGCCGTCATCCACCGCCATGCCAATATCGCCACCTACAACAAGGATATCTTCGTCAACGTGGTCGGCGGCATCCGGGTCATGGAGACCAGCGCCGATCTGGCCCTGATCCTCGCCGTGGTCTCAAGCCTTAAGGACAGTCCCCTGCCCCGCGATCTGGTGGCCTTCGGCGAAGTGGGGCTGGCCGGGGAGATCCGGCCGGTACCCGGCGGCCAGGAAAGACTCCGGGAGGCCGCCAAGCACGGCTTCAAGCGGGCCATCGTCCCCCAAGGCAACGCCCCCAGGCAGAAGATCAAGGGCCTGGAGGTCATCGCGGTCAACAAGCTGAGTGAAGCCCTGGAAGCCCTCCGCTAGAGGGCTGAATCCCCTGGCGCCGCCGCTGAACCGGTACAAATTTCCCCCTCCCGGCAAGATTAAGTAAAGAAATTTATACCATCGGCAAGCACCCCGGACCAGCCGACCATCCCATAACTTATCGTTTTAATTGAATATTAAAACATTTGTCCAACACTGGCATTCCGCTTGCACTTACAACTCGGCAACTCCTATTTATCCCTATCTCTTTCCCCCTGAAACCGGTCGGCTTCCCCCCGACCGGTTTTCTTTTCGGCCCAACGCTCCATATATTGACATGACCGGTCGGAAATGGTACATCGTTTCTACTTCAAGTCGGAGGAATGGCCGAGTGGTTGAAGGCGGCGGTCTTGAAAACCGTTGAACGAAAGTTCCGTGGGTTCGAATCCTACTTCCTCCGCCAGATCCGCATTTTCCGGAGAGATGACCGAGTGGCTGAAGGTGCTCGCCTGCTAAGCGAGTGTGGGGGTTATACTCCACCGAGGGTTCGAATCCCTCTCTCTCCGCCAGTTACAGATAACCATTGATGTTGTTTAATATCGGATTGTTACAGCCTCTTGCCTTCTACCGGTACAAACCGTGTAGCGCGGAGGCTTTTTTTATGGCTGGAATCTCGTTTACCAAGCAAGCCGGCCCCGCAAGAGCTCACTGCTTGAGATGAAAGCCGGCGTCGTTTAACTCGAAGGCGCGGTAGCTTGCATACTTTTGCGGATCGAGGGGATAATCCCAGCAGCCCTGCCGATGGTAGATCTCGCCCCCGAAGCCGGTCTTGAACCGGTAGAGGCCGTACATCGGATGGGCCGGTTCGGCGGAAGGGGCCACCCCGAACATGTCGTAGTATCGGCAGCCCTTCTCCTTGGCCAGGCGGATCGCCTCCCACTGTAGCGCGTAGGTTCCCATTTTCTTACGATTTTCAGCCGAAGAGGCGCCGTAAAGGTACACCGCCTGGTCGGCCGAAATGGCCAGAAACATCCCGGCCAGACAGTCGCCCTCCGCTTCGGCAAGCAGGAGATGCAGTGAAATATTATGGTTCGCCAGGGAGCGCCTGGCTTCGAGCATGGCCTGGAAATAGCGTTTGTCATGGACGACGATATTGTTGCGCAAGGCGGTTTCCCGGTAGAGCTTGAACCAGAGATCGAGTTCCCGGCGCCCGGCTTCAACCACCTGCACCCCTTTTCGCCGGGAAAGCCCGATATTGTAACGGGTTTTAGCTCTCATCCGCCCCAGGATATCCTTTTTGCCATCCTGCAAATCCATGAAAAGGGTATTGGTCGGCAGAATATTGGTCGGGGCCTTGCGCAAGTTTTTGGCACGGGTCTCCATGTTCATCCGTATTTCCTGGATTTCCTCCCTTGGCGGTCCCTGCCAGCCGGAGCTGCCGTTATAACAAGCAGGGTCTTCGGCCCAGGGGGATTGCCAGGGCAGATCGTAACGGATCAAGAAGCAGTCGGCCGGCAGAGAGAGGCGCAATCCCTCGGAGAGCTCCTCAAGAAAACAGCCCTGCAACTCCTCCGGCGGTTCAAACCTGGGACCGTAGGGCACATGGGCGATCAACTTGTTTGGCCCCGCGGAACGCAGGATGACAAGGATGTCGGTCGCCTGGCCGCCGACGGCTATCTCCGAAGCCATTCCTCCCTCGGCACAAATCCGCACATCAAAGGCCGCCGCCGTGCAGCCCTGCATCTCCTTGACCTTGCCCCAGAAGGCGGTCTGCTGGAGGAGGGGGCCGGTTTCGACTATATCTTTGTTTTTGGGGTTAAGATCAACTAACATAAGGTCCGTTTCCTGCTTTGCTTTTCGATGAACAAAGCCGAACACAGTAAATCAACCTGCCCCATTTGTCAAAAACGATAAATTCCCAAGAAATCCCGAGGGCCGAAGCGCTTGCGCGAGGGGCAAAGCCGGCTATATGCCGGCTATATACCTGAATCCGTGAGCGTTCGAGAACGGTGTAGATGCAAGGCGGCAACGAAGTTGATAATACTATTGGTATATCAACGAGTTGCCAACGCGGCACCCCAAGGGCGGCGGGGTGAACCATGGCAATCCAGGGAAAAACGATTATTTTATGCAATTACAAACTGATAAAGTGGAATTTCCCGCAAAGCCGTCACGGATTCAGGATATAATGATCAGCGGCACATAAAGCTCTTCTGCCGACAAGCCGCCGTGCACTCCGATCAGTTGTGATTTTGTTTCAGAGAGTAGCCGGTCCCTGATAATGTAATCTTCTCTCATTAATAAAGCATATTCGCCGATCCGTTCTTCCAGTCTCGGCGAGCAACGACCCAGCCCGAAATATCCTTCCAGGATCATCTCCCTGCTCTTTTTAAGCTCGCAGGCACAGGCGAGTTCCTCGGTAACATATCGTTCAAATTCCTCCCGGCGATCCGAACGCACATAGCAGTAGGCGCAGCGCGGCTCCCCGCACAGGGGCAGGGTCAGGGTCTCCGCCAGACGGGGATGTTCTTCCAGGTCAATGATCCGCTCAGGCGATGAATCGATCAGACCGTGATCGGCGCTGACCATCACGGCCGTCCCGCCATCCGCCAGCCGGGGCAGCGATTCGCTGCAACAGCGATCCATCTCCAGGAAAAGCTCCCTGGCCGCGGGGCTCGATATCCCATGCTCATGGGCCAGGCTGTCCAATTGCGGCCAATAACCGACGATCAAACCATTGCTGTTCCGGGCCGCCAGTTCCTCAAGCTTCCCGAAAAATTCCGCCAGATCATTGTATCCATGCCTGCCGGCGCTACCAGACAGTGATTGACTGTAGACCGAGTCGACCAGGGGGGCCGGCAGAACCACGTGACAGGCGCCGGCAAGATCGGAGAGTTGCGACTTGGCGTCAATCAACTGCTCCGGCGATATCCCGACCTGGAAAAAGTCGGCACCGCCGAAGCGCGGCTCAAAAGGCAGAACCGTGGCCACCGTACCCAGTTCCCGGAAATAGGTATACCAGCCCGTGATGCCGTGCTGTTGAGGGGCGGATCCTGTGAAAAAACTGGTCATCGCCGAGGCCGTGGTGGGCGGGAAAACCGAAGAGAGTCGGCCCCGGCGATGGCGGCAGAGAAAGCTGTCCGGATGGTTTTTCAGGAAATTATCCCCCAGCCCGTCGATAATCAGCAGCACAACCGTCCGCCCGGAGAGCTTCAGGGACTCAAGCTCGGCAAGGGGCGGGTAACCCGGCACCTCGCGGCCCTTGGCTTTGTACAGCGAGACGGCAAGATTGAC
>JBHEOZ010000055.1:0-9568 GCA_046260555.1 Desulfurivibrionaceae bacterium | reverse complement strand
CGCACAGCTTGTACTCGGGAGTTCTGGAAAGACGATCCAAGGCGTCCAGGGTAAGCAGGTTGACCAGGGTTTCAAGATGGTTGTAGGTCGCGAATACCGTTCCCTCTTGGGTACGATCGGTGATCTTGGCCCGCATCTCAACCGAACCGCGCCGCGATACCAGGCGAACCCGGCTCTTGTCCTTGATGCCAAGCCGTTTGGCATCAACGGGGGTGATCTCGGCAAAGCATTCCGGACTGATCTCATCGATCTCCGGAGTCTTGCCGGTCATGCTGCTGAAGTTATATCTGGACAGATCCCGGCCGGTGGTAAAGGACATCGGATACTCGTCATCGGGAAGCTCGACCGGGGGGATGTACTCCTCCGGGATAAACAGTCCCCTGCCCCTGGTAAACGATTCGGTATGCAATACCGGGGTGCCCGGATGATCTTCACTGGGCACCGGCCATTGCAGCCCTACCTCGTCAAGGCGTTTATAGGTGATTCCCTTGTACTGGGGCAGGAGGGTGCGAATCTCCTCGAAGATATCCTCCGCCGAAGCGTAGTCCATCTCATAACCCATCTTCCTGGAAAGCTCGCAGAAGATGCGCCAGTCGGGCCGGGCCTCGCCGGGCGGCTCCACCGCCTTGCGGACCCGCTGCACCCGCCGTTCGGTACAGGTGAAAGTCCCTTCCTTCTCGGCATAACAGGCGGCGGGCAGGACCACATCGGCCATCCGGGCGGTGTCGGTCAGGAAGATATCCTGAACCACCATGAAATCGACCTCTTCCAGGGCCTGCCGGACATGGGAGATATTGGCATCCGCCACTACCGGATCCTCGCCGAACACGTAAAGACCGCGGATATCTTTTTTGAGGACATTATCCCAGACCTCGGTGGCCGGTTTGCCGGGCCGCCGGGGCAGCTTGACCTTCCAGGCCTTTTCGAAGGTCTTGAAAAGCTCGCTGTTATCGAAGCTGCCGTAGCCGGGCAGGGTATTGAACAGGGCGCCCATATCGCAGGCCCCCTGCACATTGTTCTGGCCCCGCAAGGGGTTGCAGCCGCCGCCGGCCTGGCCGACCTTGCCGCAGAGCATGGCCAGGTTGGCGATGCACTTGACCCGGTCGGTGCCGGTCACGTAATGGGTGATGCCCATGCCGTGGTAGATCGCGTGCCGTCCCTCGGCGGCGTACATTCTCGCGGCCCGGCGCAGCTGATCCTCGGATACCCCGGTAATCTCCTCAACGATATCGGGCGAGTATTTTTCGACCACGCTTTTCAGGTAATCGAAATCCTCGGTCCGCTCCTCGACGAACTTCTTATCCCAGAGATTCTCGGCGAGGATGACGCTCATCATCCCGTTCATGAAGGCCACATCGGTTCCCGGTTTGATCCGGATCCAGAGGTCGGCCCGCTCGGCCAGTCTGGTCCTGCGGGGATCGACCACGACCAGCTTGGCGCCCCGGTCAAGGGCCTGATGGACCCGGAGGCCGATGGTCGGATGGCTGGTGTCGGGATTGCTGCCGATCATGAAGAAGAGATCGGTCTGCTTCATGTCGGCTATGGAGTTGGTCATTGCGCCGCTTCCGAAGGTGAGGGCCAAACTGGCCACCGTGGGAGCGTGTCAGAGCCGGGCGCAGTGATCGATATTGTTGGTGCCGATCGCCGTCCGCATAAATTTCTGCATCAGGTAATTTTCTTCGTTGGTGGCCCGGGCGCAGCTGAAACCGGCGATCGAATCCGATCCGTACATGGCCTTGAGGTCGAAAAATTTCTTGGCCACCACGTTCAAGGCCTCATCCCAGCTGGTTTCGACAAGCTGGCCGCCCTGTCGGATTAAAGGCTTGGTCAACCGGTCGCGGTGCTGGACGAACTTCTGGCCGAAACGGCCCTTGACGCACAAGGCGCCGTAGTTGGGGGCGAGATCGGGATCGGCATCGACCTCCATCAGGGTGTTGCCCTTGACCTTGAGGATGATCTGGCAGCCGGCCCCGCAATAGGGACAGGTCGAGCGAACCTCCCTCACCTCTTCGTTGGTGATCGGGACCAGGCGGTCCTTCTTGATAAGGGCGCCGGTGGAGCAGTTGTCGACACATTCGCCGCAATTAACGCAGTTCTCGTTGAACCTGAAAGAGATGTTCTCCGGGCGGCCCTTGACGTCGAAGGAGTCGGCGGAAAGGTCGATGGCGCCGTAATCGCAGCTGTTCTTGCAGCGCTGGCAGTAAATACACTTGTTGAGATCGACCTGAATCACCGGATGGGAATTATCCCTGGCATAAACCGGTTCACTGCCCATACCGGTCTTGTTGAGGTTTATCTTGTGATCCTCGGATAAACGCTTCAGGTCGCAGCGGTCATAGGCGTTGCATCCGCAAGACAGGCAACGTTTCGCCTCGCGCAGCGCCATCTTTTCGGTGAAACCGAGTTTGACCTCGTCAAAGTCCTGGGTGGAGGTCTCCGGTGGCCTTTCCGGCATCTTCTCCCGCAGTTTGACCTTGATACCTTCGAAGTTGCGCAGATCGACATCGTCGAAGGAACGGCCCCGGCTGAAATTGAAGCGGCTGTCGGCGGGCTCCTTCTCTACTCCCATCACCTGGCTGTTTATGTTGTTCGCCGCGCGGCGGGCGGCCACCACCGACTGGATAACCGAACGGGGGCCGCTGGTCGCGTCACCGGCCGCGTAGATGCCATCCTGGTTGGTAAGAAAATCACGGGGATTGGCTTTAATATTGTTGGTCGGGGTCAACTCCAGGGCCTCTTCAAGAGAGCCCCCTTTAAAGCTGGCATTTTCGCAGGCCTTCTGGCCCAGGGAATGAATAACCGTATCGACCTGGATGATGTTGGATGAACCGGGGATAGCTTCGGGGTTCCGAACGCCCTTCTCGTCAGGTTCACCCAGCTTCATTCGCATCAGTTCTACATCCAGACCGCTATCGGCCGGCGAGATCTGAACCGGGGTCGCCATCACCAGAAACTGGACGCCTTCCTTTTCGGCCTCGCGGATATTGCGCTGATTGGCCGCCATCTCGGTCTTGGTCCGCGGATAGATCACGGTAACGGTTTCAACCCCGGCTCTGATCAGGGAGCGGGCCGTTTCCATGGCAACGTTGTTGCCGCCGATCACGGCGGCACGGCGGCCGTAATCGGTGACCTTGCCGCTATTGATGTTCTTCAGAAAATTTATGGCCGGAAGAACATTGCTCAACGAGGACCCCGGAATATCCAGGGGTTCGTCGACGGGCGCGCCGATGGTCAATAAAATGGCGTCATAACCTTGGTCACGCAGGTTCTGAAGATTGAAATCGACGCCCCAGCGCTGATTGAGCTTAACCGAGATACCGGTTCGCAGAATCGTGGAGATCTCGTAGTCGAGGATATCCTTGGGGATTTTATACTCCGGTAAGCCGTAGCGGAGCATGCCGCCCAGTTTGGGGGCGGCTTCGAAGACCGTAACGTCATGACCCTTGCGCGACAGATAATAGGCGCTGCTCAAGCCGGCCGGTCCGCCTCCTATAATGGCGATTTTCTTGCCGGTCGGCTTGTCGCGCCCGATTTTCAGGTCGATCTTGTTGGTCATGCACCAGTCGGCGACAAATCTTTTGAGATGATTGATGGAGACCGGTTCATCGACCAGGATCCGCCGGCATCTGGTTTCACAGAAACGGGGACAGACCCTGCCCACCGAAAACGGGAAAGGATTGCGTTCCATAACCAGGCGGACGGCTTCCTCGTATTCTCCCTTGGCGACATGGGCTATATAGCCCTGGACATTGATCTGGCCGGGACAGGTAAGGTTGCAGGGCGCCTTGCAGTCTCCGAAATGGGTCTCGGCGAGAATGGCCAGTTTGGCCTGGCGATGTTCGGTAATCGCTTTCGAATCGGTGGTGATTGACATGCCTTCCTCGATGGGAGTTTCGCATGCCCGGACCAGGCCATCCCGACCGGCAACTTCAACGCAGCACAGTTCGCAGGGGACCTCGGAATTCCTGCCTTTGACGCTGCAAAGGGTGGGAATATATATTTCCGAACGCTCTGCGGCTGCGAGGATGGTGATCCCCTCTTCCGCCGTTATGCTGTTTCCATTAATTTCGATATTCATGTGTAAAAATATACTCATAATCCGGGTTATCAGTGCCGGGAGTTTCCAGCCCGAGAGTTTTAAGGCGGAGAAAACGGTCTTGCCGAATCCGACGGGGTAAACATATAAATTAATACATCATCCCCCTTAAGCCAAACAGAGGCGGAATCAGTTGGCCGGTTTCCATTCCTTCAAGAATGCGGGGAGATGACCCGCTTCGCGGGGACCGATGATGATGGTCCAGTCCGGCAGCTCTTCTTCCAATTCGCCTTTCATGGAGGCAAGGTAACCGGGGATAATCAAGTCGCGATGCTTGACTTTGTCGGCAATGCCCGATTTTTTCATAAACTGAGCGATCATATCGGCGCCGAATTTTCCGGCCGCCCAGGCAGTAAGAACCGAGAGGCCCTCTGTATCCTTGATCAGCAGCCAGGTCGGCACCTTGCTGCTTTCGACTTCGCCGGAAACGATAAAGTAGGTCAGAGAGAAGTTGCAGGTAATAATAACCGGCGAATTCTCATCCGGACCGTTAACGGGATAGATGTCCTCCTCGACCACCATCGGCCGCTGGGGATCGGTAAAGATATTGAGCCTTTCCAGGAAGAGCGGGAACAGGGTGTCCCCCTGCAGATCGGAAAGGATGATGATGCCGGCATACTTGGCGATCAACACCGAGGAGATCATTGACTCCATCAGCGGATCGTCGGTCATCTCGCAGGGGAAATTGACGGTCGGAAAGCCGAGCGGTTTGAACTTTTTGGTAACCGCCGCCTTGCGGGCCACGATATTGTCTTCAAGGGAAGCACGGATGGTGCGGGCGCCGGTATCGATGGCCAGATCCTTGAGACCTTCCCCCATGAGCTTTTCGGTGATTTCGACGGTATTGTCGAGATTGGCGCCTTTAACCGCCAGGGCACAGCCGGTTTCTTTCGCGGCGCCGGCCATTTCGGAGGCGTTATCGAGGGTCGCCCCGTAAAGCAGCGGTTTCCGATCGCCGCAAGCCTCGGCGGCCGCGGTCAGATGGGCGGCACTGTCGCTGATCAATATCAGTTTGGCATCCTTGGCGGTATCCAGAACTTTTTTGGTAAGGGCGACAAAGGAGGCTTCATCCGACTTGGCATCCTTTACGGCGATCAGATCGGCCTTCATCTCGACGCCGACCCGGTCGTAGCGCAGGGAATTAAAGCGCTCAACCCGGCCCTCGACATCAGGGTCAGCCATTTCGGTGGTCACCAGCACACCGAGTCCGGTCTGATTCTCAAACCTTTTTTCATGGCGGTAAAGGCAGGTCTCGCCGCCCATGGTGAAGAGGTCGTCGCCGCTGCCGATTTTAATGGTCCTGATCGGAGGAGCCGATGCTTCACCTATCTGTTCCTTGACCTCGTCGCTTACATAAGGACACTCGCCGATCTCGGACTGGCCGGCGGCTACTTTCATAGCGAAAGCGAGACAGGTCGGAATCGCACACTCCCCGCAGTTTTTCTTGGGAAGCATTTTGAGGATCTGTATTCCGGTTAAAGCCATCTTTCTATTCCTCCATCATATGTAACTTGAAAATTTGTTTGATTTAATACGTTAAACGACAGATTCCATGGCGAGGGCGGGATGGCCTTTTTCCTGGAGAAACTTGAGGATTTCTTCCTCGGTGGTGCCGTTCTCCTCGGTGGCGATCATATCGAAGAGTTCCGGTTTGCCGATCTCCGCGCAACATTCCTTGAGCTTGTCACTGATCTCGTCCTTCATTGATTTGGGCAGCCAGACCACCCGTTCCAGGCCGCCTTCGGCCATGAACAGTTTACGGCTGGTCATATAATGCTTGCTTACCCCCATGAATCCCGGAGTCTGGGCGCCGCCGCCGGCCATCCCGGCCAGGGTGGTGAACTTCATGCCGCTCGGGGTCATGCCCATGTAATCGCGGTTGACCACCATGATGCCGTTGCACTGGGGGAGCATGGCGGCAATCGCCTCGAAACAGCCGCAGGCGGTCATCGGATCGGTCATCAGTGAATAGCAGGACAGATCGGTTACCGCGCCCCGGGAGGCCTGGGAGACGAAATCGTTGATGCCTTTGAAAACGCCCAGGGTCTCGTCAAGGCACTCACCCTTTTCGATCGGCTGGTTGGGGCCGGTCGGGTTGATCTGGAAAGAGGCCTTGCCGTCCAGCCAGTTATAAGCGCCGCACATCCCGATCCTTTCCGGAGTGATAATGCAGACATGGCTGGGAGCGAAAGACTGGCAGAGGGTGCAGCTGTAGAACACTTCCTCGGTTTCGTCGGTCATGCTGCCGAGCCGTTTGTCACGTTCATCGTAGACATTGCGGGCCAGATCGGTAATTTCCTGGACCTTTTCGTCGGTGGTATAGATCTTGACCTGGATCTTATCGACAATCGCTCCGAACTCCTGATGGAGCTTGCCGTGCAGGACCCGGCCGAAATGTTCGAAAGAGAAGCCCTTTTCGACCGCGGCTTTGCCGATTCTGACCCACATGATATTACGCTGGCCCATGTGCATGATGCCCTGGATATAGTTGATCAGGTGATGGAACTGGCGTTCGAGAATCGGCTCGAAATCCGACTGCATTTCGCGGCCGGCCACTTCGACCAGGATGGCGAGCGGCAGGTTCTGGCCTGCTTCAATATCTTTAATGTCGGGTCCTTCAACGGTAACCAGACCGTCCTCCACCTCGTCGAGCTCCTTGGAGATCAGGACCTCGACGCCGTTGGTCCGGCCGCCGCCGCATTCCATGAACAGATCGTCCTTACGGATCCTTTCGCCCTCGAAGGCGGGACCGAAGGACATCGGAATATCGATCTTGGTGATATTGACCTTCAGGCCCCGGACTTCAATGGCCTTCTGGACGATCTCGTCGTGGGGGATGTTGCTGACCACGTGTTCGTAAGTGCAGATCCCGGTGGGCAGGACTTCGGGAATATCGTAGTCCGAGATGGTCGGGAAACCCCAGTTGATGGCACCGGCCGCGTTGGCGTACCATTCGTCGCTGACCGGCCCGAAAGCCATGACGAAAGCAAAGGTGCGGTTCTTGTTATAGATCAGATTACCCCGGTAATCGCCCGGTTTGATGCCGCCGAAGGCCATGGCCACCCGGCAGGCAAAGCCGATGGCGAAAACCGCGGAGGTATAGGTCGGGCCGAAAGGCACCAGCCGGGTCCCCCAGCCGACCTGGACATCGTTTTTGACAAGCTGTTCGGGCATCCGCACGCCGTCTGATTCATCGTGCATGAAGATGTAGAGATTTTTTTCCTGAAGTTCCAGGGCAATCTTGCTGGCCACGTCCTTGTTGGGCGGCGCTCCCATAATGGCGGCGAAACCGGGAGCGGTGCCGTCGACAAATTCAACCCCCCTCTTCCGGAAGATAACGTCATCGGCGGCGCCGAGCCAGAGATTCTCGGCCGAGGGATCCTCGGTTTGGGTATAGAATTCACCGTTCTCCAGATAACGGATCGCCTCAAACATCTCCTCGGCGAAAAAGGTCGCCATGCCGGCGTCGAGGGCGGGCGCCAGGTATGGCAGCCAGAGATTGTCCGTCACCTGGGGAGGCAGTAATTTGCGGGTTTCAAGAAAGATATCCTTCATGTCGCCCAGATTGGTTACCTTAGCGCCCAGCATCGAATAGATCACGGGCAGAAAGTAGGCGGTATTCGGAAAAGCGACTTCCTGTTCCGGACCGTATTTCTTGATGGCTTCTTCGAACTTCTCTTCGGCCATATCGATAATCTTGTGAGCGCCCCTTATGGCGGCTGAACAGATAATCTTGGACATTTTTTAACTCCTGATATTTTTATGATTTGGGCATTGCGGTGCTAAACCAGGTTGCACGCGAATCTATTTAATCAACAAGTCCGTCAATCAGGGACTTGGTGAGCGCGATGGCCTGGGGATGCCGCATGATCAGAACCTCTCCGCCGGCAACCAGCATGCAGGAAGCAGTCATGGCTTCCATCAGAACCCCGCGCCGTTCCTGATCGCCGAGAAGCTCGTCGGTCGGCAATTTGGTTTCCTTGGCCTTCCAGACCTCGCGGCCGAGATTACAGATAAAGGGCACCTGCAGTTTCTCGTCCTGCTGGGTCATTGCCGCCAGTCTAATCCGTTCCATAACCGAATAAGTATATTCAATGCCGTAACCGAGGGCGCCGATGGACGGATCGATCAGGACCGAATCAAGGGAAACTCCGAGATTTTCGAGGAGAATGTTCAACTGCTTGGCAAGGTTTACGTCAATGGGAGAAGCGGCAACCATCGGGTGATGAAAGGCCATGGCGGTCGCGCCGATCGAGCGATAGTTCGCATCGGACAGCGGCGCCAGGCAGACCTTCTTGTCGCCGACCAGGGAGGTGATCTCCCGCAGGGTTTCGGTATCCTTGTCACTGTTGCCGCAGCCCCAGAGAATCAGGGGCACTTCAATATTATTGACGACTTCGGCGGCGATTTTCGCCGCATCGGCAGCGGAGCGGTTCATGCCGTTGGGGTCGGTGCTCATCAGCGACAGGCAGATGGCGTCGGCCTGATAATCATCGATGCATTTCCGGGCCCAGTTCAGGGGGTTGTCCATCACTCCGGCAAAATGGCGGGTCAGGGTCTCGGGCCATTCATCGGGCTCATAGTCGAGAATGTCCATGGCAATCAGGGGTTTGTTCGGCATCTCGCCTTCATAGAGCTGGAACGGCATGGTATCGGCGCCGCCGACCTTGACGGTATGATCACCGCTGCCGAGCACGGTCTCCCTGATCTTGCCGGTGTATTTGACTTTGTAATTATCTTCGGCAATCTTGGTGGAACGCTCGGCCAGGGGAGTTTCCTCATGGGCCAGGGCGGTAGCCCCGGCTGCTTCGCCGCCGCCGCTCTTCTTGGGTGCGGGCTTGGCGGCAGGCTTGGCGGCGGGCTTCTTGGCCTCGGAAGGTTCAGCTTCCTTTTTGACCTCTTTCGGCGGAACGGTTTCGGCAGCAGCCTGTTTCTCCAGCTCGGCTTTCCTGGCCGCTTCCTCCACCGCTTTCTTCTCCAGTTCGGCCTTTCTGGCGGCTTCGGTAGCTGCCTTGGCTTCCTCTTCCTTGGCCGTATCAACCGCGGGAGCAGGCTGAGCAGGACGGGCAGGCGCAGCCGGAGTTGATTCCGCGGCAGCGGCCGGTTTCGCCGGCGTGGCAGGAGCCGAAGCTGCGGCGGCGCCGGTCGGCGGTTCCTTCATTAAAATAGCTTCGGTAGTGGCAAATTTTACCAGGGCCTCAAATTGATCATTGGACAGTCCGAAGGACTTTTTAAGGGCATCAAGGCCGGTCCGGACCGTTTCAAGAGCCATCTGACGTTCTCTTTCGTTCATTTCGTGTTCTCCTGCATCTTCTGATTCAATACTTTCGTGAACAGTGGTTGTCGGGGTGGCGGTCGAAGCGGCTTCGGTCCGCATTCCGGCGACCTCCTCCCTGGCCTCGGCGATCAACTTCTCCGCCTCGGTCCTGGCCGCCGCGATAATCTCGTCCTTATCTTCGGCAGACTCGGCGG
>JBHEOZ010000054.1:0-9729 GCA_046260555.1 Desulfurivibrionaceae bacterium | reverse complement strand
ATTGCAGCGTACTGAAGTACGCTTCATTCCTCGAAATTCGCGCGCCTTGGATCTGACGATTTTTGCTTAGCCATCCCCATTTTTGACTTTTTGCGAATTCATCAAAAAATGGTGGTTTCGCAAAAATCAGCCGCGCTTTGCTTTTTCGTAGCGGAGAAACTGTTTGCAAAAACCCCGAATCATCTTGACCTCTTTGGCCTGAAGTTCCTGGCGCCCGAAAAATTTGCGAATCGAATTCATCCAGTAATCGTTCTCGCCGGCAGCCCGCTCTTCCTTCAAAAATTGCACCTGCCGGAGAAGTTGTTCCACGTGGTCATACATGCCCTCCAGTTCGCGGGTCATGGCAAGTTTGGGTGAAGAGGCCGGGGCGGCTTGGCCGAAGAGCAGACCGTGATATAGCTCGTAGCAATGAATCGACACGGCCTGGGCCAGGTTCAGTGAGGTGAATTCAGCGGTGGGAATGTTTGAGGTGAACTTGCAGAATTTGAGGTCGTCATTGGTCAAACCCCGGTGTTCCGGGCCGAAAAGGATCGCCACCCGGTTGTCGGCGAGCAGGGGAATCAGCTTCTCGACCATGACCCGTGGGGTGTTCGGCGGCCGCCGTTGCCGGCCCTGACGGGCGGTGGTGCCGACCACCACCGAAAAAGGTGCCAGGGCGGTTTCGAGATCCTGGAAAAGGGCGAGGTTATCGATCAACGAAACGGCGTGATGGGTGGCCATTCGCACCATTTTTTCCCGGTCCGGCGCTTCCCGCCGAATCACGATCAGCTTCGATATCCCCATATTCATGGCGCTGCGGGCGGCCGCGCCGATATTCTCGGCATATTTGGGTTCGACCAGAACAATGGCGACCTTGGCCAGGGCCGCTTGCAGTTCGGGGGCGGATCTCAACTCCATCTCGCTTTTCACTCTTCGATCAGGGTGAAATCGATCCTGCGCCGGCGGATATTGACCTCGCTGACCTTGACCCTGATCTGATCACCGATCTGAATGATCCGGCCGGAGGTTTTGCCGAGGATCCGGTGATTTTTCTCGTCGACCTCGTAAAAATCGCCGGGCAGTTCAGCCAGGGGAATCACCCCGCTGATAAAGGATTCCAGCAGTTCGACAAAGACCCCGAAAGAAGCGATTCCCGAGACAATTGCCGCGAATTCCTCATCAAGATGCTCGGCCATATAGCGGACTTGCAGCCTTTCGACCACCTGGCGTTCGGCATCGACCGCCACCCGTTCGCGGCCGGAAAGAAAGATGCCGGCCTCTTCCGCCGAGGAATATCCGGGTTTGCCGCGCTCGGCTTTGCCCCCGCTGCCGACCAGCCGTTGCAGGGCCCGATGGACCATCAGGTCGGGATAGCGGCGGATCGGGGAGGTAAAGTGGCAGTAATCAGTCGCCGCCAGCCCGAAATGGCCGGCATTTTCAGGGGAATAGCGGGCCTGCTGCATGGTGCGCAGCAACAGGTTGCTGACAATGTACTCCTTGGGCGTCTCTCTGACCTCCTCGACAACCTTGGCGAACCAGGCGGGGCCGGTGACCCCCTTGGGCAGTGTAATCCCGATGCTCCCGGCAAACTCGGCAAACTCCTCGACCTTGAGGGGATCGGGCTCTTCGTGGATCCGGAAGAGAAAATCATAATCCGCGGCATGGTCCAGGGCCGAAAAAGCCCGGGCCACGGCCTCGTTGGCTGCCAGCATGCATTCCTCGATCAACTTATGGGCCTGATTTCGATGGGAGCGGGCGATGTGGCTGATCCGGCCGGTTTCGTCAAGGTTGATTTCCGGTTCCGGAATCTCGAAGCCGATACTGCCCCGTCGCCGCCGTTGATCCCCAAGGGCGGCGGCGAGCTTGGCCATCATCTCCAGATCCTCGGTAAACTCTTTATATTCCTTGCGGATCGCGGCCTTGGGCGTGGCGGAGAGAATATCGTAAACCTTGTTGTAGGTGAAGCGCTGGTGGCTGCGAATCAGTGATTTACCGAATTTTTGCCCGACCGGCCGCCCTTTGGCATCGAAATCGAGAATGGCGGTAAAGGCATAACGGTCCTGATCGGGGACCAGGCTGCACAGATCGTTGGAGAGCCGTTCCGGCAGCATCGGCACCACCCGGCCCGGGAAGTAGACACTGGTGCCGCGCCCGTAGGCGTCCTGATCGAGGGGGGAACCGGTCGTTACATAATGGCTGACATCGGCGATCGAGACGTAGAGCCGGTAATTTTTGCCGGCCTTTTCAATGGCTATCGCGTCGTCGAAATCCTTGGCGGTTTCACCGTCGATGGTGACGTGGCGGATATGACGCAGATCTTCGCGACCCGGTTCCGGTTTTATATCGGCAGTGATCTCCTTAACCTGCCGCAGGGTTTCCGAAGAGAACTCATGGGGCAGGTCGAGCAGATGGATAACGATATCGGCCTGGACGGATGGGTCGTTGCTGTCGCCCAGAATCTTGACCACCCGGCCGGCCGGGCGCTGGACATCGCCGGTAAAATCGGTGATCTCGACAACCACCACTTCACCGGGCTTTGCCCCCCCGGCCCGGTCGGGACTGACCCGGACACTGTAGTTCAAGCGATCATCCTCGGGAATCACCAGACCCCCGGACTGCCAGGTGCCGACGATCCGGTTTGCCGAACGGTGCAGAACCGTGACGACCCTGCCCTCCCGTTTGTCCCGGCGGACCTTGGTCAGCCGCACCAGAGCCCGGTCGCCGTGGTTGGCGGTGCCGGTGGCCCCGGGGGGGATGAAAATGTCGTTTTCCCTGGAATCGGCAAGTTCGGTGACCGGCCGGGCAAAGGCGAACCCCCGGGGATGCGCGGTGATCCGCGTTTCGATCAAATCCTTTATATTTTTATTGCGGTAGATTTCTCCCTTGCAGGCCAGGGTTTTCTCGCGACAGAGAGTTTCCAGGGCATCGTCGATGATTTTGCGCTCGGCCCGCGAAGAGGGCTGCAAGCCGGCAAAGATCTCCTTGCGGCTCGCCTCGCCGCCCTGCCTGTAGATGAAACCGACGATTTCATCTTCGAGCTGCAAAAGCTGCTGATTCCGGGACTTGTCCCGGTCAGGCTGTCTGCGCCTGCCACTGGGTGCCTTGCTGCTTTTGGTCGTACGGCCATGTTCGGGGACCGCGCTTTTTTTCGGACGGCGGTTTCTTGCCATGTCTTTTGTTCTCGTCTGGTTATGTTTTGAGATTAACCTTAAATCCGTGATCGCTAGAGAATGGTGCAGATGCAAGGCGGCAACGCTGTTGATAATAATTACATAACAACAAACGAGAAGCCGTCACGATTTCAGGATTACAGGTGCCGGAATTATCAAGCAGATGGTTTCCGGCAGCCAGATTTCCGGATAAGATAGAATTTTAATGATGCCACTTTTTAGCCAAAATGTAATAGTATTTTTTATCCTGGCGGCATATTTAGGAGCCGTCAGGAAATAACATGGCCATTTTCGAGCCTTCTTATACGGCTCCTTATGCCGTCTTGGCGTACTGAATGGTCATGTTATTCTTTGACAACGGCTTAGGAGCTCCCGGCGGATGGGCCGGGCAATCGCGGTTCTTTCCCAAAATTCGAAAATCAATTCAGCAATACAAGAGGGCCTTTGCATACCAACAATTTTGACATAACCGCTTTCTGCGCGCAAATGGAAAAAATTCTGGGCGACCAGCACGGCCCCGCCCATCTGTTCTGGAAGGCTTTTTCTTTTTCGGTGGACGCCCACCAGGATCAGCGCCGCAAATCCGGCGAGGCCTATGTCAGCCACCCCTGCGAGGTCTCCAGAATCCTGGTCGAGGAGCTTGGCGTCAAGGATCCCGAAACCCTCGCCGCTTCGGTTCTGCACGACACGGTCGAAGACGTCGCCGAGGTGACCAGCGAGGTGATCGGCGAGATGTTCGGTCCGGCGGTCGAGGCCATCGTCGACGGGGTCACCAAGATCGACGATTTCGAGGGGGACCGCCAGGCCTTCATAAAACAGGTCCATCGCAAGATTTTCTCCGGGGCCGCCTCCCGGATCGAAGTAATGATGATCAAGCTGGCGGACCGGCTCCACAACCTGCGCACCATGGCCTCGATGCCCAAGCACAAGCAGCAGAAAATCGCCGATGAAACCCTGGATATTTACGCGCCGATGGCGGGGGTGATCGGCCTTTACAACCTCAAACGGGAACTCTACGATTTGGCCCTGCGTTACAAGTTTCCGCGGCAGGCCCATAAACTCGAAAACCGCCTCAACCATTTCAAGGACCGTGAGGATATCCGGAAAATCATCGAACAGCTCAGGGAAGAGTTCGAGAAATACTGGATCACCGCCCGGGTCTCCCTGCGGGTCAAAGGGTTGTGGGCCTATTACGATCAAGCGAATCGCCAGCTCCAGAAGGAGATCGAGACCCCCCTGGAAATTCTGATCAAAGTCGATGACGTCCAGTCCTGTTACCGGGCCCTGGGCATCGTCAATCAGAATTTTCCGCCGATCCCCAGGACCATCCGGGACTTTATCGCCAACCCTAAGGCGACCGGCTACCAGTGTATCCATACCCGGGCCAATATCCGCGGCGAAAAATTCCTCTTCAAGTTCCGTACCGAGGAGATGATTCGCAGCGGCCGTTCCGGAATCATCGGGGAGTGGTCCGCCAACCGGCAGCTGCCCAGCGATTTTGCCAGGGAAATCAAGGAATTCTTCGATATCCTCGCCGCGGACGACGGCCTTTCCTATCGGGAGATGATCGCCACCTCCGGAAAAAAAGAGATCTATACTTACACCCCCAAGGGAGACGAGATCTGCCTGCCGATAAACAGCAATGTCCTCGACTTCGCCTTCAAGGTCCATACCGAAGTAGGTCATCGCTGCCTGTATGCCATAGTCGGCGGCCACAAACTTAAACCGGAAGACAAACTCAAGGACGGCGACCGGGTCAAGATCATCACCCGGGCCGAACCGGTTGATTTCGACCCGGATATTCAGAATAAATGCCAGACCCCGAAAGCGCGTTCCGAGTTGAATAAAATGTTCAGGGGCCGCCGTCAACTTCTGGCCCGCAAGATCGGGCGCTCGATCCTTGAACAGGAATTAAAGAGATACGGAATTCCGGTTGAATTGCTCGATAAAGCGGAGATGGGCTTCGTCTTCGAACAATGCGAAGTCGAGGAACTCGATGATTTCCTGCTCCATATCGGCGAAGGGAAATTGTCCCTCAAGGAGGCGGTCCAGGCCATCCGCGACATTCTCTATCAAGATCGGGAGATATTGGCGCCGCCGACCGGAACCTTAAACCGAATCTATCTGAAAAGCCTCGATCCGGCGATCATCAAATTTTCCCAGTGCTGCCACCCGATCCCGGTCGACAAGGGGCTCCTCGGCCTCCTGAGCGAACGGGGCATTTCGATTCACGGGCAGAACTGCGCGCGCATCGCCGGCCTTAAACTGCAGCGGGAAGATGTAATAGAAGTGCGGTGGCGGGCCAAGGAAACCAAGGTCAATAAATTGCAGAGCCTGCTCTTCCTGCAGGTGCCGAATCGCAACCGTTTGCTGATGATGCTCGGGGTGGCGCCGGAGGAGATGACCATCTCGGAGATTATCCGCCTGACCCCTCGCAATATGGCAAAATCGGCCTGGGAAGTCAGATTCCGGGTCGAAACCCTCCAGGGCCTTAAAAACGCCCTGAACCATTTCAATAAATCGGGGCTGGAATTTGAATTTGCCCTGGAGTATTGACCCCCGATTATTCCCCCTGGTTGCCGATGACTACCAGCCGGTTCGGTTCTTCGATCGCAAGTTGCAGGTTGTCGCCGCATAGGGTGTTGAGCCGGATTTCGACCGGGCCGTAATAGCTGCCCAGGCCGAAGTGGGCGGTCAGACTGTCCTGGCTGCCGGTGCCCCGCCCGGCCGTGACTTCCCGGACCCTCCTTTGTCCGTCGTAATCGATCAGCACCTGACTCCCCACTCCGTAACGATTGCAGCGCCGGTCGTCAATTTTAAGGGCCAGCCAGTTGCCCCCGCCGCCTTCGTTATGCAGCAAACGCACGCCGTCGGGGCTTGCCACCAGAAGATCGAGGTAACCGTCGCCGTCGTAGTCGGCGGCCGCCGCGCCCCAGCCGTTCTCCACGCCGGCCCCGGCCAGCCAGGTCCGGTCGCTGAACTTGCCCCGGCCGTCGTTCAGGTAAAGATGCGACGACCGGCTCCGGTATACCGAGGTTATGTACAGATCCAGATCACCGTCGTTGTCGGCGTCGAACAGAAGCGGATCGGCGCTGGTCTCGTCGAAGGCGAGGCCCGATTCCGGGTAAAGATCGGTAAACTCCAAGGTGCGGTCACCGCGGCTCATCAGGACCATGCTCCGGTCGGAAAACTCTATATAGCGGGGATGGGCCAGATTTGAAACAAAGAGGTCCAAAGCCAGGTCGCCGTCCAGATCGCCGGCGGCGCTGCCGATCGAATGGCCGTAGGCACCCTCCACCTCATGGCCCTGGACCCCGGCCGCTTCGGCCATGTCGCGCAAATTTCCCCCGCCCCGGTTGAACCAGAGAAAATTGGGGTCGAGCCGGTAATTGGCGACCACGATCTCCTGCCGGCCGTCGCCGTTCAGATCGGTCCAGAGGACCCCGCGGCCGCACATGTCCTCGTCGCTGATCGCCCCGGCCGCGACGGTCACATCCCTGAAACCGCGCCCGCTTTGATTGACCAGCAAACGGTCCCGGCCGCACTGGCCCCGCAGTACCTTACCGTGTTCATAGTTGGCCAGGTAGAGATCGAGATAGCCGTCGTTATTCAGCTCGCCCCAGGCCGCCGCCTCCGGGTTTACGGGAAAGAGAGTTGCCGGCGCCGGCAGCTCGACCCTGGTGAAACGCTCCCCGGCCTCGTTATGGAGCAGGAAACTCCCCCCCCGGGCGGTAACGGCTATATCGAGAAAGCGGTCATTGTCGTAATCGCCCCAGGCCGCCCGAAGGGCCTTGACGCCATCAAGACCCATCTGTCCGGTAACATCGCGGAAGCTTACGCCGCTCTCCCGGTTCTGGAAATAGGCCAGGGGAGCGCCGCTGAAGCCGTAATGATCGTGGAGCAGATCGCTGAGGAGTCTTTCAGTCTCGGGCCGCTCCGAACCCGCGGCCAGGGCCATCCGCAAAAAATTGACCGCCTGATCGATTCGCCCCTGGCGGATGGCGCTCACCCCCCGGAAGTGGAAGACCCCGGGCCAATCCCGGCGGTCGGCAAGAACCTCATCGAGGAGGGCAGCCGCTTTGCCTGTCTCACCCAGTCCCAGCCAGGCCCGGCCGAGGAGATAACGGTAAAAGGAAGGTTTTTCCTCGACCTGCTCCTCCCAGAGGGCGGGACTGAAGTGAGGGGGACGTATCGCCCGGTAATCTTCCAGGGCCCGGAGGTTTTCCTCAAGGAGTTCGGCCGCGTAGGCATACCCGGTTTCCTGTTCAAGCAGCCAGTAGGCCGCCGCGCCCCTGATCAATAAACGGGCCGGGCGGTTCTCCAGAAAGTTCCGGACCAGTTGGCGATGGTCAACCTCGCCAGCCTGGCTGGTCGACAAGCTGCCGAGGACCACCAGGGCGGCCTTGTCGGCCATCTTTTCTTCGGGGAAGTTATCGAGATAGCTTGCCGCCAGTTTTACCCTGATCTCGCTGCCGGGCGCGGCGGTAATAAGCTCCGCGAAGAGGGAACCGGCAATGCTGCCGGCCAGGGAGGGGTCCGCATCCATTGCCGCCAGGCGCAGGAGCAGCTGCCGCCCCTTTTCCCACTCTTTCAGATAATAGTAACCTTTATACAGGCTGTAAAGCAGTTCCGGCGACGGGGCGGGATTGTCGAGAAAGCCGGCCAGCTCCCGCTCCACTTCCTCCTTGACCTCCGGCCCCGCCCCGCCGATCTCCAGCCGGGCTCCCCAGCAGAAACCGAGCGCCTCGTAATTATCGACCGGTGCGGCGCCAATCTCCGCGCAGGCCGCCAGGGTTTCGGCAAAGCGGTTCATGTAAAAAAGGGCTCTGGCCCGGCCGTAAACCGGCTCGATTCGGCCGGGTTCCATAGTCCGGGCTTCGGTGAACTCGACCAGGGCCGCACGATGCTGCCTTTTGTTGAGGAGCTGCCAGGCCCGGCTCAGCCGGCTTTGATAATCGCTATCGGCGGCAGGAGAATCCCCGGAGGTCTTCAGGGTCGCGCAGGAGAGCAGAATTAAGGACAAAAAGAGACCTGCAACCAGATGCAGGCGGGCGATATTTTTCCGAAAGGGGTTAATCATTTAGCCGAATCCGTCCATGCCCGATTAATTGGTTTTCTCATTAGAAAGTACCATACCCGGCTCGATACCGGGCCGCGATATTGATGGCGTTGCAAAAAGTCGGGATTGCCATAATGTCATTTCGACCAACGGGAGAAATCTTAATAGTATCAATTGGTTAAAGAATAAGATTTCTCACATTCGTTCGAAATGACAGTTTTTCCCGATTTTTTGCGAGTTCGTCAAAATTGATTATGATCAAACAAAGAAGAAAATATTAACCTCTGATTGCAAGAACCTTAGTGGTGCTACTCGGCAAGCTTGTTGGCTGGTTGGTTATGGTAAACGATAAAAAAGGAGCCTGATTATGTGTCTGGCAATCCCCGGCAAACTGGTCGAGATCTACGAAGAGGCCGGGATGAAGATGGGCAGGATCGACTACGGCGGCACGGTCAACCGGGTCTGTCTGGAGTATGTTCCCGAGATCGAGATTGGCCAGTATACCGTGGTCCATGCCGGTTTCGCCATCTCGATCATCGATGAGGAAGAGGCGGCCCGGAGTTTCGAGGCCTGGCGCGAATATACCGATGCCGCTGCCCGGGACGGGGTCGATGTGTACGGCAAACCCATAGACGGGGAAGTTGAGTGACCATGAAATTCCTCTCCGAATACCGCGACCCCCAAACCGCCCGGCGGATGCTCGTTGAAATCGAGAAGATCACCACCAAACCCTGGGTAATCATGGAGGTCTGCGGGGGCCAGACCCACGCCATCGTCCGCAGCGGGATCGACCAGGTCCTGCCGAAGAAGATCAGTCTGGTGCACGGGCCGGGCTGCCCGGTCTGCGTAACTCCCCTGGAAACCATTGACCGGGCCATCGCGATCGCCATGCGGCCGGAAGTGATCTTCTGCAGTTTCGGCGATATGCTGCGGGTGCCGGGCAGCTCAAAGGACCTGCTTACCGCCGGATCGGCCGGGGCCGAGGTGCGGATCGTCTATTCGCCCCTGGAGGCCCTGGCGATTGCCCGGGACAATCCTGATCGTGAGGTGGTTTTCTTCGCCATCGGTTTCGAGACCACCGCCCCCGGCAACGCCATGGCGATTCTCCAGGCCGAAAAACAGGGTCTGAAAAACTTCAGCGAGCTGGTCTGCCATGTCCTGGTGCCGCCGGCGATTACCGCACTGCTCTCTTCCGGCGATAACCTGGTCAACGGCTATCTGGCGGCGGGCAACGTCTGTACGGTTACGGGCCTCGGCGAATATGAAGGTATCGCCGAAAGGTACCGGGTGCCGATCGTCGCCACCGGCCTTGAGGCAAACGATATCATGGAAGGTATCCTGATGGTGGTCAGGCAGTTGGAAGAGGGGCGGGCCGAAGTGGAGAACCAGTACGTCCGTTCGGTCCGCTATCAGGGCAACCTCCACGCCCGCGAGGCGGTCGATCGGGTCTTTGAGATAACCGACCAGAAGTGGCGGGGGATCGGGGTGCTGCCCGCCAGCGGTTTGCGGATCAGGGAAGAG
>JBHEOZ010000053.1:0-9796 GCA_046260555.1 Desulfurivibrionaceae bacterium | reverse complement strand
GCGGCGGCCATGGAGACGGCGGCCAGGGAAGGCAGCGCCATTTTCCAGGCCCGCCTCAGCACTAAGGACGGGAGCAAAATCCCCTATGAATTCAACGCCGCGCTCCTATGGGACACGCAGGGTCGCCCCATAGGGATCAGCAGTGTCGGCAGGGACATCAGCGAGCGGGAAAAGCTTGAAGGCCAACTCCGGCAAGCCCAGAAGATGGAGGCGGTCGGCACCCTGGCCGGGGGGATCGCCCACGATTTCAATAATATCCTCAGTGTGATCATGGGCTACGGCGAAATGGTCATGGAAAGGCTGCCCGCCGACAGCCCCGCCAGGAAAGATATGCGGGAGGTGCTGACCGCCGCCGACCGGGCCGAGAACCTGACCAAAAGGCTGCTGATTTTTACCCGGAAAGAGCCCGTTGAGGTGAAGCTCCTCGACATCAACGGGCTTATCCGCGACCTGCGGAAGATGCTGGAACGGATGATCAGCGAGAGTATCGAGTTTCACCTGGATCTTGCCGACCAGCCCTTGACGGTTCCGGCCGATGCCGGGATGATCGAGCAGGTCCTGATGAATCTGGTTACCAATGCCAGGGACGCCCTGCCGGCTGGCGGACGGCTGACTATCGCCACCAGCCTTGCCATAATTGATGACGGGGATGTTGTCGCTGACGAAAATGCCCGGCCCGGAAGATATGCGCGGATAACGGTTTCCGACACCGGGCATGGCATGGATGCGGAAACGCGGGCGAGGATCTTCGAGCCTTTTTTCACCACAAAAGGCGTTGGCGAGGGGACGGGGCTCGGCCTGGCGATTTCCTACGGAATAATCAAACAGCATGACGGATACATCAAGGTTTACAGCGAACCGGGACAAGGCACGGAATTCAACATCTACCTGCCGGTCAATGAAACAGGGGCGGCCCCGGGCCGGGAAACCACGTTCAGCGCCTCGGTACGCGGCGGCAACGAGACGATTCTGGTGGCCGAGGACGACGAGGCCTTGCGGGAATTGAGCGGCAGAGTCCTGGAGTCCTTCGGCTACAAGGTTATCCCGGCGGTGGACGGCGAAGACGCCCTTGTGAAATTCAAGGAAAACAGGGAGCGGATCAGTCTCCTCCTCCTTGATATGGTGATGCCGAAGAAAAACGGCAAGGAGGTCGCGGAAGCGATCATGAAAATCAGCCCCGGGACCAAGGTCATCTTCTCAAGCGGCTATACCATGGATGTTATCACCCACAAAGAGCTGGAGGAGGCCGGGTTCGCGTTCATCCACAAACCATACCAGGCAAAAGAGCTGGCCCGAAAAGTGCGGCAGGCGCTGGACCGATGACCGGAGGAGAAAAATTAAACGGCAGGCAGGTCCCGACTTATCACAGATGGGTAAGCGTGTATCAATAATTAAGCAAGGTGCCCCCGGAACCTAGACCCGCTTTCAACACAATTCCGGGGACATCATATCTAACGGTAGCTAGATAATAGGGGGGTAGGGAGACACTCAAGATCAGGCCGTTCCGAATAAAAGTAACGTGCGTCAGCATATAACTTTCCGTGTCTCAAGATTTGGTAAAGGATTCTGGTAAAAGGTCAGGTGGGATAAATCTTCTGCCGGGAGCCTCCTTCCGGAACGGCAATCTCCTAAGGATAATTGTTGCGCAACAATCCATAATTTCAGACAACCTGATCTCGGCAATTTAGACCAATCGTATTTCTCGCCCATAATTAGCTGAAAGTAGGTTAAAACAAAGCGCAAGGAAGGCAAGGGTGTCAGCGTGGTTGCATCCGGTGGAGGATTTAGATAGGATACCAATTTCAATCAAGGAGCCGATTATTAATCCATTTCACCGGGCCGTCACCATGCCACAGTTACAGCTGCCGATCTACTCCGAAGGAATGACTCCGATTAATCAGAACCTGGCTTTTATGAGAAAAGGCGATACGATCACCTACATTTATGGAAGCCTTCCAATTTTTTCTCACGATATTAGCGATATGAAATCGTTTCGCATGTTCACCAGCCAGTTATATATCAATGGCAGCGCAAGTCAGGCCGAGGTCTGTCGGGCATTCGGAGTGAGTAAAATCAGCCTCAAGCGGAGCGTGAAATTATACCGGGAAAAAGGCGTGGCCGGGTTTTTCGCGGCACCGAACCGCCGGGGGGCGGCTGTATTAATGCCGGCCGTTTTGCTTCAGGTCCAGGAGTTGCTCGATTCGGGGCGATCTATTGTCGAGATTGCCAAGGAGCTGACCTTGAAAGCCGATACTCTTCGCAAGGCGGTGCAAGCCGGTAACCTCCATAAGCCTTCTCAAAAAAAAAGAGCTGAGGTCATCACTTCCACAAGTTGTCGGGACAAATAAAAGCATCAGGAGTCGGGAGGATGCCGCCGCTCACATCGGAATGGGGGCAACCGACACGGAAGGAAGATTGCTGGCCAGCATCTTTAAGGCCGGACCGGTTGATCCAGCTTTCAGTGCCTGTCTCGATGTGCCAAACGGCGGGGTGTTACTCGGACTTCCCGCCCTGCTGAGCATGGGCCTGCTGCGTCATACTGAGAAATATTTTCAGCTGCCGAACGGATTTTACCGGCTCGACAGCATCTTTTTGATTCTCGCTTTTATGGCTCTCGCCCGGATAAAGGCCATCGAGTGGCTGCGGTACTGCTCTCCGGGAGAGTGGGGGAAACTGCTCGGTCTTGACCGGATCCCCGAAGCAAGAACGATGCGGAAGAAAGTGCATCTTCTGGCCCAGGATGATCAAGCCGCCCAATGGGGAGCAGAGCTGAGCCGCGACTGGATGGGGATGTTCCCGGAATCCACCGGCGTGCTGTATATCGACGGCCATGTCCGTGTATACAACGGCAAGCAGACCGAGTTGCCCCGTCATCATGTTGCCCGCCAGAAACTCTGCCTCCGTGCCACTACGGATTACTGGGTGAACGCCATGGACGGTCAACCGTTTTTCATGGTCAACAAAGCTGTTGATCCAGGCCTGCTCAACGTGCTGGAGGAAGATATCGTTCCCCGCCTGGAAGCGGACATTCCAGGCCAGCCCACTTTGTTTGCATTGGAAGAAGAAAAGGCGCTTCCCCGTTTTACCCTGGTCTTTGACCGTGAAGGCTATAGCCCCGATTTCATGCTCAGGATGTGGAAAAGGCGGATTGCCTGCCTGACCTACAATAAATATCAAGGAGAGCCCTGGCCGGAATCGGAATTCCACGAGCAGAAGGTTTCCCTGGTTTCCGGCCATGTCGTGAATATGAAACTGGCGGAACGCGGCACGTTGCTGGGCGGGAAAATATGGGTCCGTGAAATTCGCAAGCTGTCCCGAACTGATCACCAAACATCGATTATCTCAACCGATTACGGAAGAGAGCTGACCACTTCGGCCGGTGCCATGTTTGCCAGGTGGTCTCAAGAGAACTTTTTCAAATACATGCGTGAACACTATAACCTTGACCGCCTCGCCGACTATTCAACGGAAGATATTCCTGAAACCATCAAGGTAGTCAATCCCCAGTATCGGGAGATCGACGGGGAAGTAAGGAAATATGCGGCTCAGCTAGCCCGCAAGCGCTGTGAATGCAATGAAATTGTCCTTTGTGACGACATCGAACCGGAAAAGGTCGAAGCGTATGAGACAAAAAAACAGGCTTTGCAGGAAGAAGTTGAGAGCATGAAACAGATGCTGGCCGACTTGAAGGCCTGCCGCCGGGCGACTCCGAGGCATGTCATGCTATCCGACCTGCCGGAGGAGGATCAATTCAGAAAGCTTGGAATGAAGAGCAAGTATTTCATCGACACCATCAAGCTTGTCGCCTACCGGGCCGAAACCGCCATGATGAATATGGTCCGCCAGACAATGAATCACCAGGACGAAGCCCGGAGCCTGCTTCGCAGCCTATATGCCACTGAAGCGGACATCTTGCCTGACTATGAAAGTAAAAAGCTCATCGTCCGTGTGCACCAGCCCGCCAACCGATGCAGCGCTACCACCATTGATAATCTGTGCCGGGAATTAAATGACACGGACACAAATTTTCCCGGCACAGATTTGCGGTTGGTCTACGAATTGGTATCGTGATAAAATCTCATGAGATCAGGAGGTCTGAAAATGGGATGGCTAAGCAGAAATCGTCAGATCCAAGGCGCGCGAATTTCGAGGAATGAAGCGTACTCCAGTACGCTGCAATGACGAGACAATTTGCAGCTACCCGGGAGCTGGCGATTTCTGCTTAGCCATCAATGCACGATGCGTCAGAAACTGATACTATATCGATTTGGCTCGGCTCGGCCTTCAACATATCGCAAACGGAAAGAAGTAATGGCTTTACAGATTGAATATCCCGCGGAACTGCCTATTTCGGCATGCCGCCGCGAGATAGTCGAGGCGATTCGCGATCATCAGGTGCTGATTATTGCCGGTGACACCGGTTCCGGCAAGTCCACCCAGCTGGCCAAGATGTGTTTGGAGGCGGGGCGCGGCCGCGAGAAGATGATCGGCTGCACCCAGCCCCGGCGGCTGGCGGCGACCTCGGTGTCCGGCCGGGTCTCGGAAGAGCTGGGCCCGGATGGAGCCGGCCTGGTCGGCTGCAAGATCCGCTTCGCCGATCGGACCACGGCGGCAACCCGGATCAAGTTTATGACCGACGGTATTCTCCTTGCCGAGGCCCGCGGTGACAAGCAGCTGAGCGGTTACGATACGATCATCATCGACGAGGCCCATGAACGCAGCCTCAATACCGATTTCCTGCTCGGCATCCTCCGGCGTCTGCTGGCCCGGCGCCGCGATCTCAAGCTGATCATCACCTCGGCGACCATAGATACCGATAAATTCGCCAAGGCCTTTGACGACGCGCCGGTGATTGAGGTTTCCGGACGGACCCATCCGGTCGAAGTCCGTTATCTGCCCGGTGACGATGAAGATGAGGCCGGTTATGTCGAGCAGGCGGTGGAGGCGACCTTCGAACTCCACAACCGCCGTGAAGGCGGCGACATCCTGGTCTTTATGCCCACCGAACGCGATATCCGGGAGAGCGTCGAGGGCCTGGAAAAGATGATCGCCAACCGTAAGGACAGCAAGGGCGCGGCCACGGTCCTCCCTCTCTTCGGGCGTCTGTCCGGCGGCGACCAGAACCGGATCTTCAGGGCGGCCAGGGGGCGCAAGATCGTGGTCGCCACCAATGTGGCCGAAACCTCGATCACCGTGCCTGGCATCCGCTATGTGGTGGATACCGGGCTGGCCCGGATCTCGATATACAATGCCAGGGCCGGGACCAGCAAACTGCCGATCCGGCCGATCTCACGGGCCAGCGCCGACCAGCGCAAGGGCCGCTGCGGCCGGACCGGTCCCGGCATCTGTCTGCGCCTTTATGCCGAGGAAGATTATCTGGGCCGGGAGGAGTTTACCCGCCCCGAAATCCAGCGGGCCGATCTGGCCGATGTCATTTTGCGCATGCTTTTCCTCGGACTCGGCGATCCCCGCGATTTTCCGTTTATCGATCCTCCCACCCCCCGGGCGATTGGGGACGGCTACAAGTTGCTCTGGGAAATGGGCGCGATCAAGATGAAGGACGGCAACCGGGATACCGCCACCTTGACCGGCCGGGGCAAGATCATGGCCCACCTCCCCCTGGACCCCCGGATAACCAGAATGATCATCGAGGCGCGGGAACTGAACGCGGTCTCGGAGGTGGTGGTGGTTGCCGCCGCCCTGAGTATCGCCGACCCCAGGGTCCGGCCGGCCGATCGCGAGAACGAGGCGGACCTGGCCCATGCCGGATTTGCCTCCGGTTCGGATTTTCTCTCTTTTCTGAAGATCTGGTCGGAATGCGCCAAACTGCCAAGCCAGGGCCGGCTCCGGAAATTCTGCAAGCAGAACTTTCTTTCATACCAGAGGATTCGGGAATGGCGCGATATCCATGAGCAGATTCGCGCCGCCCTGGGCCGGCAGAAAGGCTTTCGCTTTGATGACGCTCCGGCCGGTCCCGACAATATCCACCGGGCCATCCTGAGCGGCAACCTCCGCAATATCGGGCTGCGCAAGGCCAAAAACATCTACCAGGCCGCCCGGGACAAGGAAATGATGATTTTTCCGGGTTCGGCTCTGTTCAACAAGGGCGGCAAGTGGGTAATGGCCGCCGAGCTGGTCGAGACCTCCCGCCTTTTTGCCCGCTGCGTGGCCAATATCAAGGTCGAGTGGATCGAGCCTCTGGCCGGCCATCTCTGCAAGTATTCCTGGGCGGAGCCCCATTGGGAGAAGAAGCGCGGCCAGGTGGTGGCCTTTGAGAATGTCACGCTCTTCGGGCTGTTGATCGAGGCCAGGCGCAAGGTCAATTTCGGGCCGCATAAACCGGATGAGGCCCGGGAGATTTTTATCCAGGAGGGTCTGGTCGAAACCGAGCTGGGCGGCGTCTTTTCTTTTCTGGACCATAACCGGAACATGATTGACCATTTCCGGGAACTGGAAGATCGGCTCCGGCAAAGGGATGTCATGGTCGATGACTGGACTCTCTACCGTTTTTATGACGAACGATTGCCGAAGGATGTTTATGATCGCTCCGGACTGATTCGGCTCCTCAAGAAAATGGGTTCGGACGATTTCCTCCGCATGGGGGAAGACGATATCGTCCGCCGGGCGCCGGACACCGAGCAGCTCGCCCAATTTCCGGAAGAGCTCGATGTCGGCGGGTTTTTCTGCAAGGCCACTTACCGGTTCCAGCCTGGGGCCGAGGATGACGGCATCTCGGTGAATATCCCGATCGATCTGCTTTCCCAGGTCGATCCGGCCCGTTTGGAGTGGCTGGTGCCGGGAATGCTTCTCGAAAAGATCACCTTTCTCCTGAAGGGGCTGCCCAAGGCCCTGCGGCGGCAATTGATCCCGGTGCCGGATACCGCCAGGGCTATCTTCGCGGAATTGCCATTCGGACAGGGTAATTTTTACGACGCCCTGCAGGAGCTGGTCATGACCAGGAAGCAGGTCCGGATCGAGCGCGGTGACTGGCCCCTCGACTCGTTGAGCGATCATCTCAAAGTCCGCTTCTGCCTGATCGACTCCCGGGGCAGGATTGTCAAGGTCAGCCGAAATTTTGCCGATCTGGCCGCCCCTTCCCGAAAAAGGCCCTCCGAAGCCCTGCTTCTTGAGGTGAAGAAAGAGTGGCAAAGGGACGATCTTGCCGGCTGGGATTTTGCCGGATTACCGGAAAAAATCCCGATCAAGGACCGGCAGGGGCGCTTGCAGGGTTTCGCCTGGCCCGCTCTCGAGACAGACGAGCAGGGCCGGGTCAATCTGCGCCTTTTTGCCGACCGGCAAGAAGCGGCCAGCCGGACCACGGCGGGGCTGCCGGCTCTTTATCTGAAACATTTTCAAAAACCCGGAAAAATTATAAAAGAGCTTGCCCTGGGCAAGGAATGCTGGGCTCTTTACGAGGGACTTGGCGGCCGGGATGAGGTCGATCACGATCTGGCGTCCTTTATTCCGGCGGAGATCTTTGCGGCCCGCGACGGGGTGATTCCCGGCCGGCGTGTTTTTGAGGAGCGGCTTGCCCTGGTCAAGGAAAAGGGACTTCCACGCCTGGGCCGGGAACTGCTTGAGCAGGTCAAGGCGGTCCTGCGCGAGAGAAGGACGGTTCTTGATCGGATCAACCGTTATGAAAATATGGCCGCTCCCGGGACGGCAAAAAATAGAATTGCCGATTTCAGACATCATCTGGAATCGGTTCTGCCCGCCGATTTTCTTAAAACCTTTGACGGCCGTCGGCTGAGCAACACCCCCCGCTATCTCAAAGGTCTGTCGGTGCGGATGGAGCGGGCCCATGTCGATCCGGGCCGTGACGCCATGCGGGAGGAGCGGGTGAGGGTCCATGAAGAACGTCTGGAATCAGTCCGGGACCACCAGAGCTATTCGGCCGATTATCAAAGGGTCCTGACTGAATATCGGGAGATGATCGATGAGTTCCGGATATCGGTTTTTGCCCAGGAACTAAAGACCGCTTATCCGGTTTCGCTGAAAAGGCTCGACGACAAATGGCGGGAGCTGAAGGCGCTGGGCTAAGCGACAGGCGTCCGGCAAGTCACTTGCCGGTCAATTTTTTTATAATTTTCTTGAGGTTCCCAAGATGTAACCCTCGCTTTTGGGAAGCGATCCGGAAACTAAAAGATATTGTCCGGAAATCCGACAGTTAAGTGGAATCGGGCAAAGCCGCCGAAGGTGTTTTGGTGCGAGGTAACTGGCATAAGTGGTTAATTGTTTGGCTGAAATGAAGTGCGGTTCATTTAATTGAATTGTGAATGACTGCCTGATTTGATATGATATATTCTTTTATATATTGATAAAGTATCAAATTTTTTCTGCGGAGTCGATTGCATGAATAAATCAAACCAGAGACCGATCGGCCAGATCCTGATTGACGGCGGTTTCCTTTCGGCCCGGGATCTTGCAAGGGCCCTGGCGGAACAGCAGCACACCAATGAGATGCTTGGTCAGGTTCTGGTCGGAATGGGGGTGCTTGAACCTGTCGATCTGCAAGCGGCCTTGACCATCCAGCAACATTTAGGCAAACCGGGCCAGGCGATTAAAATTGGCGCCGGGGTCAGGAAAATGCTGGGCGAACTGCTGGTCCAGGCCGGACATCTCAGCAATGATGATCTTGACCGGGCTCTGGCCCTGCAGAAGCGCAGCGGCGCAAAGCTCGGCGAAATTCTGGTCCGCATGGGCTTGCTTAATGAGCGCCAGCTGGACTTCGTGCTGGAATTTCAGCGGAGCCAGAACAGGGGGAGGTCTTCTTCCGGACCTCTTAAGCTCGGCGAGATCATGTTGTCGGCGGGCTATATCTCCCGTCTCCAGCTTGACCAGGCATTAGAGCGCCAGACCGATTCCGGCAAGAGACTCGGCGAAGTACTCGTTGAAGAGGGTTACGCTCAGTCCCATCATGTCAAGCATGCCATGCGGTTGCAGAAAATGCTTGTTGCCGCCGTAATGACAGCCATGCTTGCCGCTTGCGGCGGAGGCGGCGGAGATGGGCAGAGCTCTGCCGGTGCTCCCTCCACCGATTCCGATAAGCTGATATCCCGGAATTACCAGGAGCAGGTCCAGATCGACAGTAACTACTTCGTGGCCACCAGTGATGATTTTGGTCTGCGAACCCCCACCTTTTACTATTCCACCGATAACGATAAATTCTGGTCGATTCAGGCCGATATAGCGCAAGATGTCTTTGATCAGGACTATCTCTGCGTCATGAGAATTCATATTTCTAAAGAAAACGGGGTCATGCCGGCGATAAATAAAACCTTTTCGATTGAAGACACTCCGCAATTCGAGCAATTCCCAGGGGTTTTTCTGATCACGAACGGGCAGGAGTCCACCTTGAATAAAGTTGAACAGGGTACTATTTCCTTTGAGCCCGATTCAACCTCATCCGGTATGGTTAAGGGAACCTACGATGTTATCCTGACCGATTATGATTCGCAGCTTACTCCGGCTCCGGAGTACCGGATCACCGGCGTCTTCAGTTTTAAAATGGGCACTTATAGCCAGGCATAGATCTTTTTACGTGGATTGATCGGCAATTCGCATGAAGCCCGCGATGGCTTAAGCAAAAAATTCGATAAATGCCCGCAGAATCAGCTGGGCAAGTTCCACACCGCGGCTCGCGGCATCTTCCGTTAACCGGGAGCCTGACAGCGTTACCTGCCGAAGTTATTGTTTAGTGTAACCGCCTGAACCCCGGGAATGGTCGGGGTTTGCCAAGGCAGTGTCCGACTGTATCTGAATCGAAGTCGTATCCCGCGAGGGGGGGGGAAGGATG